>NZ_JTLA01000114.1:0-11326 GCF_000799055.1 Ensifer sp. ZNC0028 | reverse complement strand
CCACCACGAGCCTCAAGCATGCGACCCATTTCAAGCGCAATGCGGAGGCCGGCATGGTGATGGTCAACCTGCCGACGGCGGGCGTCGACTTCCATGTGCCCTTCGGCGGCCGCAAGGGCTCCTCGCACGGCTCGCGCGAGCAGGGACGCTACGCCGCCGAATTCTACACAACCGTCAAGACGGCCTACACGCTCGCCTGAAGCGCGCCGTCATCGGGCCCGCGTGAATGGCGCGGGCCGCATAAGGAAGGACAAAATGAAGAAGAAAGCTGAATGGCCGCGCAAGCTGCGTTCGCAGGACTGGTTCGGCGGCACCGGCAAGAATGCCATCAT
This sequence comes from Ensifer sp. ZNC0028, assembly GCF_000799055.1. Classification (NCBI taxonomy): domain Bacteria; kingdom Pseudomonadati; phylum Pseudomonadota; class Alphaproteobacteria; order Hyphomicrobiales; family Rhizobiaceae; genus Ensifer; species Ensifer sp. ZNC0028. Next base: position 10,994 of record NZ_JTLA01000114.1, on the reverse strand, counting down.
GCACCGCTCCTGGATGAAGAACCAGGGCCTGCCTGCCGACACCTTCGATGGCCGGCCTATCATCGGCATCTGCAACACCTGGTCGGAGCTGACGCCCTGCAATGCGCATCTGCGTGACCTTGCCGAGCGGGTGAAGCGTGGTGTCTACGAGGCCGGCGGCTTCCCGGTCGAGTTTCCGGTGTTTTCCGTCGGCGAAAGCACGCTGCGCCCGACCGCGATGATGTTCCGCAACCTCGCGGCGATGGACGTCGAAGAAGCGATCCGCGGCAATCCGGTCGATGGCGTCGTGCTGCTTGGCGGCTGCGACAAGACCACGCCGAGCCTGTTGATGGGCGCTGCCAGCGTCGATATCCCGGTTATCCTCGTCTCCGGCGGCCCAATGCTGAACGGCAAGTGGCGCGGCAAGGATGTCGGCTCCGGCACGGCAATCTGGCAATTCTCGGAAATGGTGAAGTCCGGCGAGATGTCGCTCGCCGAATTCATGGACGCGGAGCAGGGCATGGCCCGCTCGGCCGGCAGTTGCATGACCATGGGCACGGCCTCGACGATGGCCTCCATGGCCGAGGCGCTCGGCATGACGCTTCCCGGCAATGCGGCAATCCCGGCCGTCGATGCCCGCCGTCGGGTGATCTCGCAGCTCTCCGGCCGCCGCATCGTCGACATGGTCAAGGAAGACCTGAAGCCCTCGGACATCCTGACGAAGGAAGCCTTCGAGAACGCCATTCGCGTCAACGGCGCCGTCGGCGGCTCGACCAATGCCGTGCTGCACCTGCTGGCGCTTGCCGGCCGCGTCGGTGTCGATCTGACGCTCGACGACTGGGATCGCCTTGGCCGCGACGTGCCGACGATCGTCAACCTGCAGCCGTCGGGCAAGTACCTGATGGAGGAGTTCTATTACGCCGGCGGCCTTCCGGTCGTGATCAAGGCCGTGGGCGAGATGGGCCTGCTTCACAAGGATGCTGTGACCGTCACCGGCGATACGATCTGGAACGACGTCAAGGATGTCGTCAACTACAACGACGACGTGATCGTGCCGCGCGACAAGGCGCTGACCAAGTCCGGCGGCATCGCGGTGCTGCGCGGCAATCTCGCGCCGAAGGGCTGTGTGCTGAAGCCGTCGGCCGCCTCGCCGCACCTGATGCAGCACAAGGGCCGCGCCGTCGTGTTCGAGAGCATCGAGGACTATCACGCCCGCATCAACCGCGAAGATCTCGACATCGATGAAACCTGCGTGATGGTGCTGAAATATTGCGGCCCGAAGGGTTATCCGGGCATGGCCGAAGTCGGCAACATGGGCCTGCCGCCGAAGGTGCTGAAGAAGGGCATCACCGACATGATCCGCATCTCCGATGCGCGCATGTCCGGCACGGCCTACGGCACCGTGATCCTGCATACCGCGCCGGAAGCTGCCGACGGCGGCCCGCTGGCGCTCGTTCAGAACGGCGACATGATCGCCGTCGACGTGCCGGCCCGCACCATCCATCTCGACGTCTCCGACGAAGAATTGGCTCGCCGTCGTGCGGCCTGGGTCTCTCCGGTGATGCCGCTCAAGGGTGGTTATGCCGGCCTCTACGTCAAGAGCGTGATGCAGGCCGACACGGGTGCGGATCTCGACTTCCTCGTCGGCCCGCGCGGTGCGGAAATCCCGATGAACCGCGACAGCCACTGACGCTGTCGGCACACGAGCGGACGTTCCGCTCGTGCGACTTCGGCGTGCACCACAGCTTGCGTCATATCAGACGTACAAAGGTCGCCGTCGCACCGCCATTGCTGTGCGACGGTCCCAGGTGTCGGCGTCGGGGCCACTGCGCTGAACAGGCCTGGCGCATCCGCAAGCATCGCCGCGGGGCGGACCTATAACCTTTACGCTGCGATCGTCTTCACGCCTGCAATCCGCCTTCGTCCGAAGGCCTGTTCCTCTTCCCTTACTTCTGGGTAAGCACTTACCACTGGGTGCGTATTGGCGTCGCAGCGTCGACATCATAGTTTATCCCCGCGACGGTGCGTGTCTGCAGACGGGGCGGCCGCGGCAGCACTAGAACTATGATCCAGAGGAGTGAAGAAGCGTGCCGTTGACAGAACTCATCGATACCTATTGCGCCGCCTGGTCGTCGGAGGACGCCGAGCAGAGGCGGGCGTTGCTGGTACCGATCTGGGCCGATGGCGCAACGTATACGGATCCAACGGTTCATGCCGTCGGCGCAGAAGAACTGCTCGCGCATATCGCCGGCATTCAGGCCAGGCATCCGGGCGCGCGCATTGCGCGGACAAGCGACCTGGATGTTCATCACGGGATCGCACGCTTTGCCTGGCGGTTTGTGATGCCCGACGGATCATCTTTCCCCGAGGGGCTGGACATCGCATTCCTCGATCCCGGCCAGACGCGCATTACGCGCATCATCGGCTTTTTCGGGCCGTTGGTCAGCCTGACGGCGTCGCGCGTCTGAGCAGACCTCCTTTGATCGGCTACGATCGAGCGGAGCCTCTGACACGATCACCGCATCGGTTTCGGTGCGGTGAACCTATGTGCGTGCCATAGGTCATCGTCTCGAAAAGACACGTATCCGGCCGCGTCTTTGCCTTGTGTTATCCACACAGCACAAAACCCTCCGTTTTCGGCTGATCCGCGGCAACCGGCGGCAACCCCAGAACGTATCCCTTTTGCCGGGGCCATTCCGGTCCCGAGCCTGAAAAGGAGGACGATCATGCGGAGGAATGTACTTGCGTTGTCGCTCGGTCTTCTTGCGACGGTGGCGCTGTCTCAGCCGGCATTTTCACAAAGCGCGAACGGTCTTGGCGTCGGCGTGTCCGTCGGCGGTGCGAATGGGCTGAACGCCAATGTGGGCCTCGGTGGCTCGAACGGCCTTAAGGCAGATGTCGATGCGTCGCTCGGTGGCGCAAACGGCGTCAATGCCAACACCAACGCCTCTCTCGGCGGATCGCAAGGCGTCAATGCCGATGTGCGGGCGAGCGCCGGCGGCGCCAATGGCATCAACGCAGACGCCGATGTCGGCCTTGGTGGTGGCAAAGGGCTCAACACGTCGGTCAATGCCACGGTCGGTGGACGGGATGGGCTGACTGCCGGTCTGAAAGCCAATGCCGGCGGCGGCAACGGTGTCGGGCTTGGGCTCGGCGTGGGCGTTGGAACGGGATCCGGCGGCGGCAGCCCCGGGGGTGGCGGCAGCGTTGGTGGTGGAACCGGAGGCGGCTCCGGCGGCGCGGTTTCGCCGGGCGCTTCCATGGCCGCGTTCAATGCACTGCCAGCGGGCGAGCGGGTCAAGCTGATCAAGCGCTGTCGCGATGTCGTTGGCGGCGGTTATGACAGCGGGCTGGTTTCGCTCTGCCGCATCCTGCAGGCGAGCGCTTCGCGGTAGGACCTGAGACTTGGGCCTGGATCGACGGGACGCACGCTGCGCCCCGTCGGGTCACCTACTGGCTTTGCGACTGGCTCTGGCTTTGCTGCTGCTGTTCGACCGTCACCGATACCTTCAGCGTCTCCTTGGCTTCGCCGTGGATCAGCCCGGAGATGGGGGCGGCGTCGCGGTAGCAAAGGCCGGAGGCGATGCGGACATAGCGATCATCCGGGCAGATCTTGTTGGCGGCGTCGAAGCCCACCCAGCCGAGCCCGTTGAGATGCACTTCGGCCCAGGCATGGCTGGCGGTCTGCTCGGGATGCCCCTCCATCATCAGATAACCCGAGACATAGCGTGCCGGCAGATCGAGGGAGCGCGCCGCCGCAATCAGGATGTGGGCATGGTCCTGGCAGACGCCGCGGCCGCTTTCAAGCGCGTCTTCGGCCGTCGTCTCCGCGTGGGTCTCACCGGGCTTGTATTCCACGGCTTCATGGATAGCCGCCATCAGCGCATGCATGCGGGCAAGGTCGGTGTCGCCCTCGGCGGATTTCGAGAGGTCACGAATGAGCTTGCCGGCCTTGGTGAGCGGCGTTTCGCGCACGTAAAGCCAGAGCGGCACGTAGGACTGGTGCGGCCCGAAAACGCCGGCGCGGTCCTCCGTGTGGACCTCGCCCGAGGCCGTGATGTGGATCGTATCGCGGTCGCCGTCGACGCTGACGAGATGAACGCGGTTGCCGAAGTGGTCGTCGTAGCTCACTTCGATCGCAGCGCCATCGACCAAGGTCTCCCAGCCGAGCACGGTCTGGCCCACCTGTGTCAGGGGCGTCAGTCGCAGGCGCTGCAGGGCATACTGCACGGGCTCGTCATAGTGATATTCGGTCGTGTGGCTGATCTTCAGGTGCATGCCATCCTCCGATCTAGAGCGCTTCCGGTCAAAACAGAGTTGTGAAAGCGCTCTATCTCCTTGTTTTTACGCAATTTTGAACGCGAAACCGCGCCACGCTTTCGCTGGAATTGCACTAGTAGAACCGGTAGCCGTCGGAGATTTCCTGTCCCAGACGGTTGTTGTGGCTGATGAAGTCTTCGAGATACTCATGCAGCCCCTGGTCCATGATGTCCTTGATCGACTGGCTGCGCAGTGACGCGAGCGTGCGGTCAGCTGTGTCGTGCGCCGCATGGCGCTCACCATATTCCCGTTCGAGGTAGCCGAGATTGCTGGCGATCTTCTCGTAGCAATAGGCAAGCGAGCGCGGCATGCGACCGTTCGATATCAGGAAGTCGGCGATGTTGGCGGGACGAAGCTCGGCGTCGTAGACCCAGCCATAGGCGCGATGCGCCGAGACCGAACGCAGGATCGATTCCCACTGCACGTTGTCCATCGACGAGCCGACGGCGGCGACCGCCGGTAGAAGCACATAGTACTTCACGTCGAGGATGCGGGCGGTGTTGTCGGCCCGCTCGATGAAGGTGCCGATGCGCGAGAAGTTGAAGATCTCGTTCCGGAGCATCGTGCCGTGGAAGGCGCCGCGGATGAGGCCGGCGCGATGCTTGATCGCATCGATGATCTCCGGCATGTCGGTCGGGCGCGCCTTCTTCGACAGCATCGCCTTCATCTCGAGATAGCACTCGTTGGTCGCTTCCCAGGTCTCGCGGGTAAGGGCCGTGCGCACCATGCGGGCGTTGTGACGGCCTGCTTCGATGCAGGACATGACGCTCGACGGGTTGGCGCGGTCGCGCAAGAGGAAGTCGATCGCGTCGATGCTCGTCAGCTTCTCGTGCGCTTCATCATAGAGTTCGCGCACACCGGCGCTTTGCAGCACGCCGTCCCAATCGTCTTCGCTGGCTTCGCTGCGCGTTAAGGACATGCGCAGGCCGGCGTCGATCAGCCGGGCGCTGTTTTCCGCGCGCTCGATGTAGCGGAACATCCAGTAGAGGCCGTTTGCGGTTCTTCCCAGCATCTCTCAGTCCTCCAGCACCCAGGTGTCCTTGGTCCCGCCACCCTGGCTGGAATTCACGACGAGCGAACCGGCTTTCAGCGCCACGCGCGTCAGGCCGCCGGGGATGATCTGGACCTTGTCGGAGACGAGGACATAGGGGCGAAGATCGACATGCCGGGGCGCGATGCCCTTGTTGACGAGGATCGGCACGGTGGAAAGCGAAAGCGTCGGCTGGGCGATGTAGTTGGTCGGGCGGGCCTTCAGTTTTTCGGCGAAGACGGCGCGTTCCTTCCTGCTCGCCGTCGGGCCCACCAGCATGCCGTAGCCGCCGGAGCCGTGGACCTCCTTGACCACCAGCTCTTCCAGATGCTCGAGCACATATTTCAGGCTCTGCGGCTCGGAACAGCGCCACGTCGGCACGTTTTCGAGCAGCGGTTTGCGGCCGGTGTAGAACTCGACGATTTCGGGCATGTAGGAATAGATCGCCTTGTCGTCGGAAATCCCGGTGCCCGGCGCGTTGGCAATCGTGATGTTGCCGGCGCGGTAGACGTCCATGATGCCGGGAATGCCGAGAGCGGAATCCGGCCGGAAGGTGAGCGGGTCGAGGAAGTCGTCATCGACGCGGCGGTAGAGCACGTCGATCGCCTCGTAGCCGCGGGTGGTGCGCATCTTCACCTTGCCGTCGATCACCCGCAGGTCCGAGCCTTCGACGAGCTCGACGCCCATCTGGTCGGCGAGGAAGGCGTGCTCATAGTAGGCGGAGTTGTAGATTCCGGGCGTCAGCACCGCCACGCGCGGCTTGCCGCTGCAGCCGGGAGGGGCGAGTGACGAGAGGCTCTGGCGCAGCAGATTGGGGTAGTTCTCGACCGGGCGCACACGGTTCTGATGGAAGAGTTCCGGGAACATCTGCATCATCGTTTCCCGGTTTTCCAGCATGTAGCTGACACCGGACGGCGTGCGGGCATTGTCTTCGAGCACATAGAACTGGTCTTCGCCGGTCCTGACGATGTCGGTGCCGACGATGTGGGTGTAGACACCGCCCGGCGGCCGGAAGCCGATCATCTGCGGCAGGAAGGCGACGTTCTTTTCGATCAGCTCACGCGGGATGCGGCCGGCGCGGATGATCTCCTGCTTGTGGTAGATGTCGTCGAGAAAGGCGTTGAGGGCGATGACCCGCTGTTCGATGCCTTGCGCGAGCTTGCGCCATTCGCGGCCGGAGATGATGCGGGGGATGAGGTCGAAGGGGATGAGTTTTTCGGAGCTGTCTGCGTGTCCGTAGACCGCGAAGGTGATGCCGGTTTTCCGGAAGATGTTCTCGGCGTCCTTGGATTTCGCTATGAGCCGATTTCTGTCCTGGCTGGCATACCAATCATGATAGGTCGAATATGGCTGGCGCGGACTGCTGTCCGCATTCATCATTTCGTCAAATGCCAAAGGCGTGGTCCCCTTATTTTTGACCATTTGAGTACAAGGCTGGTTGCAATGCAAGAAGCGTGCTCAGTCGCCCGAAAAGAAAGTTGGCCCCGCCAGAAGCGCCCGTTCGCGGGAAAATCTGCCCAACGGCAAGGCAGCCGCATCCGGTCGCCGAAAGCGGTTGCGACCGGGTGGGCAAGAAATATGCACGTGCTCTAAATTTGGACGCGGGCGCCGAAGCTAGCCGAGGCCCAGGCAAACGATGGCGAGCACCGCAAGAACACAGAGCACCAGCAGCGACAGCGTGGCGGCAGCGCTTGCACGCGGTCCGCAATGGGCAAGCGCGCGGATGTCGACCTCAAGGCCGAGGGCGGCCATGGCGATGACCGTCAGCCAGCTGGAGACCGTCACGGCGTCGGTCGCGAGCGTGTCGGAGATTGCGCCGCTGTTGCGGGCGATGGCGACAGCCACGAAACCCAGGATGAACCAGGGAACGAAGTGGAGGATCGTGGCGAGAGGCGACTTGCGTTGTCCGGGCGCTTTGCATTCCGCCTCCGTATCGCGGCTGCCGATCAGCGAGAAGCAGAAGACGACGGGGCCGAGCATCAGCACGCGCACCAGTTTGACGAGCGTGCCGACCTGGACCGAGAGCGGGCTGAAGGGGCTGGCGGCGGCCAGGACTTGTGGCACGGCATAGACGGTCATGCCGGCAAAGACGCCGTAGCCCTGGGGCGTCATGCCGAGCCAGCCGCCGATGAAGGGCAGCGACAGGACGACGGCGATGCCGAGGATGGCGGTAAAGGAGATTGCGGCTGCGACTTCCTCGCCGCGGGCACCGATCGCCGGTGCGACGGCCGCGATCGCGGAGTTGCCGCAGATAGCGTTGCCGCAGGCAATCAGCGTCGCCAGGCATTTCGGCAGGCCGAGCAATCGCGCGATCACGTAACCGGTAGTAATCGACAGGAGGACGATCACGACGATGGTGACGAGCAAGGTCGGCCCGCTCTTGGCGATCGCGTCGAAGCTCAGCATCGCGCCGATGAGCACTATCGCCGTCTCCAGCAGGATCTTCGCCGAGAAGTGAATACCGGAAAGGAAGCGCGCGCCGGGCGTCCAGAGGGTGCGGAAGATGGCGCCGAGAAGGATCGCGAGAACGAGGGCTTCCAGCCAGGCTCGGCCGGTCCAGCGCCGCTCGATCCATTCGAGCCCGATGGCCGCAAGGGCGACGAGACAGCAGAGGAAAAGGCCCGGAAGAATGCGCGTCAGGCGGGAGGCGGCTGAGGAAAAATGGGAGCGAAATGGGGAATGCGATCTGGACATGGGCGCAACCTACGCTCATCCATGAATCAGTCTAACGGATTATTCTTGTCATTCTGATCGATTTTTGAGATTGATCTACCATGACACTCGATCAGCTTAAAATCTTCGTCGCGGTCGCCGAGCGGCTGCACATGACCAAAGCCGCCGAGGCGATGAACGTCACGCAGTCGGCCGCAAGTGCGGCGATCGCAGCGCTTGAAACCCAGCACGATGTCCGGTTGTTCGATCGCGTTGGGCGCGGCCTGACGCTGACCGATGCCGGCAAGATCTTCCTGCCGGAGGCAAAAGCGGTGCTTGCCCGGGCGGCCGCGGCCACCGCCTGCCTTCGCGATCTCTCCGAGCTTCGCCGCGGCGAACTGTCGATTGCGGCGAGCCAGACGGTTGCGAGCTATTGGCTGCCGTCGCGGCTTGCCCGCTTCACACACGACTATCCCCAGGTCGACGTGAAGCTCACCGTGCGCAACACGGCGGTCGTCGCCGAGGCGGTGGAGGAGGGGACCGCGCAGCTCGGCTTCGTCGAGGGGCGCGTGGATGGCGCCAAGCTCGACCATCGCCGCGTCGCCGTCGATCGTATCGCCGTCTATGCCGCGCCTGGCCATGCGTTCGTCGGCGCCTCGGTCAATCTGGAAATGTTGCTGTCTGCGCGCTGGGTGCTGCGCGAAGAAGGCTCCGGCACGCGGGCAATGTTCCTGCAATCGATGGACGAGCATGGTGCAGACGTCGATCGGCTCAGGGTCGAGCTTGAGCTGCCCTCGAACGAGGCGGTGCTGACGGCGGTCGAAAGCGGTCCGTTCGTGACGGCCGTTTCCCGGCTTGCCGCACAACCCTTCGTCGATAGCGGCCGGCTGGTGGAACTGCCGTTCGAACTGGCCGAGCGCAGCTTCGAGCTTTTGACGCACCGCGAGAGGCAGTTCAGCCGAGCGGCACGCGCCTTCGTGGAACTGCTTTGAGAGCAGGTCCGTTTCTCTCCTGCGATGGCGGCGAAAGCCTGCCCGTGTTTGCGGGATTGTCCGTTCAAAGAGGTGACCATGGCGTTCGAAATCGTGGAGAGACCCGCACAGCGCATTTCCGGATCGTTCTGGGAGGGAACCTTTGTCGAGGCGGCCGATGGCGCCGTGCGCCGGCTGATCGCCGAAATGCAGGGGCACCACCAGCACCTTCATCCCGGCGACCATACGGCATTGGTCGGCATCTCCTGGAACGATCGTCCGGATGGCTTTCGCTATCTCGTCGGCTATGTCTCCGACAAGGCGGAGACGACCGTGCACCCCGGCCATGTCGACCTGCCGGCCATGCGCTTCGTCACGGCCCTGCATCACCCTGACGCCGGCGACGTCTTTGCCCATTACCAGAAAATGTTCGACTGGATCGCGGCCGAAGGCCTCGCGATCGATACCGCCTTGCTGCACTATCGCGAGGAGTACGATCCCGGTTTCGTCTCGCTGTCGCTATCCTCGCTCAGGCTGATGGTTCCGATTGGCTGATGCTTCCCATCAGAAAAATTGCTTTGACCATCAATACCGGCGCGGATACTTGCATGAGTGCTTAAATCAGAGGATTTGAGCGCGAAATCAGCGGCAGATCAAAGCGTTACAGCGGCCAGGCGCGCTTCAGCGAGGGCGGCTCATGCTTTCCGCCTGCCGCCGTCATTCCGATAGGCTCACCATGCTCGCCCGTCTGGCTCCCGCCATCTTCGTTCTGCTCTGGTCCACCGGCTGGGTCGTGGCGAAATATGCTGCGGTCTATGCAGATCCGCTGACCTTTCTCGTGTTGCGTTACACGCTGGCGATCGCGCTCTTCATCCTCTTCTGCGTCGTCACCGGCGCGCAGTGGCCGAAGTCCTGGAAAATGGCCGGTCATGCGATCCTGTCCGGCATGTTCCTCCACGGGCTCTATCTCGGGTCGGTCTGGTGGGCGATCGGCGAAGGCGTGCCGGCCGGCATTTCCGGCATCATCGCCGGCCTTCAGCCGCTAATGACCGCGGTCGCCGCGGCCTTCGTCATCGACGAGCGGCTGAGCGTTCAGCAAAAGCTTGGGCTGGTGCTCGGCTTCTTTGGCATTGCTCTTGCCGTCCTGCCGAAGGTACTGGCGATCGACACGGGTGCGACGCCGATCCACTTTCTGCCCGTGATCATCAACGTGCTCGGCATGGGCGCCGTCACCTATGGCACGCTCTACCAGAAGCGCCATCTGCAGAGCGGCGACATCCGCACCATCGCAGCGCTGCAATATCTCGGCGCGCTGATCGTGACGATCCCGCTGGCGCTGATGCTGGAAGACCTGCACGTGACCTGGAACCTCCAGGTGGTTCTGGCGCTTGCCTGGTCGGTTCTCGGGCTCTCGATGGGGGCGATCGCGCTGCTGCTTTATCTGATCCGTCGCGGGCAGGTGTCCCGCGCAGCGTCGTTGATCTATCTCGTGCCGCCGCTTGCCGCCGTGCAGGCGTGGCTCTTCTTCGGCGAAGCGCTGACGCTGCCGATGGTCATCGGCACCATCATTGCCGTTGCCGGCGTCTATCTGACCAACCGCAAGCAGGCGTGACGCACGACGTGCGAGAGCGTGTAGCGGTTTTGCGATAGCGACAGGCACAGCCCAAAAACGAAAACGGCGGGCCGAAGCGACCCGCCGTTCATATTTCTAAGTACTACGATGCTTTGCGCGCCTGATCGACGCGCAGCGCCTCGGTCAGCCCTGGTGGCCGCGATTGCCGCCATTGCCCCGACGCTGGCCCTGGCCGCCTTCGCGACGCTCGCCACCGCCACGGTTTTCGTTGCGGCCGCCCTGGTTGCGGTCACGACGGTCGCCCTGCTTCTGGCCGGGACGTCCGTGGTGCTTCTTGCCTTCGTGGTTGCGGTTGCCTTCGCCACGGCCGTCGGTCTGCGGGTGGCCGTGATCGCGGCGCTCCTGGCGCTGCGGGCGGCGCTCGTCGCGCAAAAGGTCGTCGCCGGTAAAGCCGCTGGTGGCTGCAACC
>NZ_JTLA01000113.1:0-14628 GCF_000799055.1 Ensifer sp. ZNC0028 | reverse complement strand
GTGCTGGCGGTGGCGGGCGATGCCTGGGCGGACCGGGCCGGCGGCACGTCGGGCGCGATCTGGGGCCTGCTGCTGCGCGCCTGGAGCAATGCCTTCAACGATGATGCAGCCCCGAGCGATGCCGCTATTGTCGACGGCGCCCGCCGTGCGCTCGATGGCGTGACCCGCCTCGGCCGCGCCCGTATCGGCGACAAGACGCTGGTCGATGCGCTGGTGCCTTTCGTCGAGACCCTCGAGCGCGAGTTTGCCGCCGGAAAGCCGCTTATCGAGGCATGGCAGGCGGCGGCAAAGGCTGCGACCGAAGCGGCAGAAGCCACGTCCAGCCTGACGCCGAAGCTCGGCCGTGCACGGCCGCTCGCCGAAAAGAGCGTCGGCCATCCGGACGCTGGCGCCGTTTCGCTGGCGCTGACTGCTCGCGTTGCCGCCGGTGTGCTGGCGCAGGCCGCAAAGGCCTGAGATTAATTGTCTCCTCCGATCGGGCGGCGTCGCCGCCCGATCGGAAACCTCTCCCGATGTGACCGCCTCCCTCTGCGCCGTTCGGCGCCGCCGTCACACGATGTCGCGCCAGACCGCGTTGGCAGAAGGCTCAAGCCCCGCCTTTTCGTGGCTTTTTCAACACTATCTGCAGTCATTGTTGGGGAAACCCGACCAATTTTATCATCTGCTAAAAACTTGCCACGGAATTGCCCGATCGGGGGCTATGGCTTTGTTTTCCTGCAGCGTGCGCTATGTTTTTGAGTTCGCGTGCCGCCGGTCAAATGACAATCATTTCTGACGTTCCGAGAAGGAGACAAGAATGAAAAAGAGTTTTGCCGTGAAGGTGTCCGCAGCGTCTCTGGTTCTCGCTGGCGCGATCGCCGCAAACGCAGCCGATCTCGCGACAGTTCAACCGCAGCCTGAGCCCGACACCAGCAATGGCGTCAAGATCGGCTACCTCGACTGCAATATCGCCGGCGGTGTCGGCTATGTGCTCGGGTCGGCCAAGGAAGTCGATTGCGTCTTCCGCTCGACCATGGGCGCCGAAGCGTCCGACCACTATTCGGGCGCCATCCGCAAGATGGGCGTCGATGTCGGCTTCACGACGCAAAGCCGCCTGATCTGGGCCGTGTTCGCCCCGACCGCGGGCTACCACCGCGGCTCGCTCGGCGGCCTCTATCAGGGTGCAACCGCGGAAGCGACCGTCGGCGCCGGTATCGGTGCCAACATCCTCGTCGGCGGCACCTCTGGGTCGATCCACCTGCAGACGATCAGCGTGACCGGCCAGATCGGCCTCAACCTGGCCGCAACCGGCACGTCGATGACGCTGACGGCCGTCAACTAACGTCCGGCGTCGGGCCGCTGCTCCTCCCATGGCTGGCTCGGCAGGGACGCATATGACAACAAAGGCACCGCACACTCAGACGAGCGTGCGGTGCCTTTGCATTTTGCGCTGTTGCCATCCTCCGATTCGCGGTTAAGGAAGGCCGGCGGGAGTTGGCGCCATAAGAGCGAACGTCGAGGGATCGGATTGAACAGAAGCCTTTGTTTTGGGCTGATTGCCCTTTGTTTCGCAAGCGCGCCGCACACCGCCTCGGCCGAATGGCAGGCGGTCGAAAAGGAAGCGCTCTACACCGTCAACGGACAGACGGGCGCGGAACTCTATGCCTCGATCGGCGAGCGCGGCCCCAAGGCTGGTATCGGCAGGGCGATCGCCCACACCAACTTCAAGCTGACCTGGACGCGAAAATACGAAGAGCAGAGCGGCGCCTGTGTGCTGGCGGTGGCAAAACCGAAGCTGATCATCACCTACACCCTGCCGAAACCGGCAAAGCCGCTGCCTTCAGGCACGCGCGAAAACTGGGACGTCTTCATCGACGGCGTACGCAAGCACGAGCTCGTACATGGTGACTTCATCAAGGAGATGGTGCACGCGATCGAGCAGGCAACGTTGGGGCTGACCGTTCCCGACGATCCGAAATGCCGCAAGATCAGGACAGTCATGACCGAGCGTCTGGGTGCGCTCTCGCAGGCGCAACGCCAGCGCAGCCGCGATTTCGACCAGGTGGAACTGACGGATGGCGGCAACATTCACCAGTTGATCCTGAGGCTGGTGAACGGGCCGTAACCGCCGCGTTCTCAGTTCGAAAAGGCGCCGAACCTCTGCCCGGCGCCGTATCACTCAGGCGTAACGCACCAAAAATTCCTCGGCCGTCAACTCGCGGAAGTCGTCGAGTGCGCGGCGCAGGCGCTGGTGGTCCCAATCCCACCAGGAAAGCGCGTCCATGCGCTCGCCGACGCCTTCGTTGAAACGGTCGCGGATGAGCTTCGCCGGGACGCCGCCGACGATGGTGTAGGGCGCGACGTCCTTCGAGACCACCGCACCGGCACCAATGACGGCGCCGTTGCCGACGGTGACGCCCGGCAGAATTGTGGCGCCGTGGCCGATCCAGACGTCATGGCCGATCGTCACCCGGTTCGACCGCCGCCAGGCGAAGAGGTCGTGGTCGAGTTCGGTATCATCCCAGTAGTTCGGTGCGCGATAGGTGAAGTGGTGCAGTGTCGCGCGCCAGGTCGGGTGGTTGGTGGCGTTGATGCGCACGGCAGCGGCAATGTTGACGAACTTGCCGATCGTCGCGCACCAGATAGAGCCGTCCTGCATGATGTAGGAGTAGTCGCCGAACTCGACCTCGTCGAGCCGCGAGCGCTCCTGCACTTCGGTGTAGCGCCCGAGCGTCGAATTGTTGACGCTCGCCGTCGGGTGGATGAAGGGCTCGAGCCCGAGCTTCTGGCTCATGCGGCAGCCTTCCTGGGCGAGAAGGCAGAAACGTCGAGGATGCGGTCGGCAACCGCGTCGCGCACTTCCTCGTCGTGGAAGATGCCGATCAGCGCCGTGCCCTTGGCCTTTTTCTGGGCAATCAGCTCGACCACGACCGCCCGGTTCTTCGCATCGAGCGAAGCGGTCGGTTCGTCCAGCAAAAGGATCTTGTGGTCGGTGATGAAGCCGCGGGCGATGTTGACGCGCTGCTGCTCGCCGCCGGAGAAGGTCACCGGCGGCAGGCTCCAGAGTTCGCGCGGCAGGTTCAGCTTGTTCAGCAGTTCGGCCGCATGAGTGCGGGCCTCTTCGAGCGGCATGCCACGAGCCTGCAGCGGCTCGGCGACGATGTCGAGCGAGGAGACGCGCGGCACGACCCGCAGGAACTGGCTGACATAGCCGAGCGTGGTGCGCCGGACTTCAAGCACGGTGCGCGGCTCGGCGGTTGCGAGGTTCACCAGCTTGCCGTCGTGATCCATCAGGATCTGACCTTCGTCGACGCCATAATTGCCGTAGAGCATTTTCAGGATCGAGCTCTTGCCGACGCCGGAGGGGCCGCCGAGAACGACGCATTCGCCCGCCTTCACCGAGAAGGAGACGTTGGCGACGACCGGCCGGCGAATACCGTCGCGCAGGTGCATGGTGAAGCTTTTTGCGACTTCGGAAACAACGAGAGGAGTTGCCATGGTTCTTACTTTCCTATGCGCATGATCTTGTCCGAGAACCGATTTTCACGTTTCGCGATCATGCGTCACACCTGCAGGATCGAGGAGACGAGGAGCTGGGTATAGGGCTCGCGCGGATCGTCGAGTACGCGGTCGGTCAGGCCCTGTTCGATGACCGCGCCGTCCTTCATCACCATCATGCGGTGCGAGAGGAGACGGGCGACGGCGAGGTCGTGGGTGACGATGATGGCGGCAAGCCCGAGGTCATGCACGAGACCACGCACCAGATCGAGCAGGCGCGCCTGAACCGAGACGTCGAGGCCGCCGGTCGGCTCGTCCATGAAGACGAGGCGAGGGGAGGTGACGAGGTTTCGGGCGATCTGCAGGCGCTGGCGCATGCCGCCCGAGAAGGCGCGCGGCTGGTCGTCGATACGGTCGATACCGATTTCCACCCGCTCAAGCCAGTCGCTGGCGGTGGCGCGGATGTTTCCGTAGTGGCGATCGCCGACGGCCATCAGCCGTTCGCCGACATTGGCGCCGGCCGAAACCGTCATGCGCAGGCCATCGGCCGGGTTCTGGTGCACGAAGCCCCAGTCGGTGCGCATCAGGAAGCGACGCTCGGCCTCGCCCATGCGGGCGAGATCACGGTACTGGCCGTCGCGCATGTGATATTCGACGATGCCCGACGTCGGCATCAGGCGCGTCGAGAGGCAGGACAGAAGCGTCGTTTTGCCGGAGCCGGATTCGCCGACGATGGCGAGCACTTCGCCGGCATAGAGCTCGAAGGAAACGTTGCGGCAGCCGATGCGGCTTCCGTAGAACTTCGAGACGTCGTTCACTTTCAGAAGCGGGAGCGTACTCATTCTGCGGCCTCCTGGCGTGCGAGCATGTGACCTGCATGGCCACAGGCGCGGCGGTCTTCGCAATGATCGGTATCGGAGCAGACGAACATGCGTCCGCCCTTGTCGTCGAGGATCACCTCGTCGAGATAGACGTCCTCTGCGCCGCAGAGCGCGCAGGGCTTGTCGAACGTCTGGATCTCGAAGGGATGGTCGTCGAAATCGAGGCTGACGACGTCGGTATAGGGCGGCACGGCGTAGATCCGCTTTTCGCGGCCAGCGCCGAAGAGCTGGAGGGCTTCCGACATGTGCATCTTCGGATTGTCGAACTTCGGCGTCGGCGACGGGTCCATCACGTAGCGACCCTCGACCTTGACCGGATAGGCGTAGGTCGTCGCGATATGGCCGTTGCGGGCAATGTCCTCGTAGAGCTTCACATGCATCAGCCCGTATTCCTCGAGCGCATGCATCTTGCGCGTCTCGGTCTCGCGCGGCTCAAGGAAGCGCAAAGGTTCCGGGATCGGCACCTGGTAGACGAGCGTCTGACCCTCGGAGAGCTTTTCCTCCGGGATGCGGTGGCGCGTCTGGATGATCGTCGCCTCTTTCGTCCGGGTGGTGACCGCGACGTCGGCGACCTTCTGGAAGAAGGCGCGGATCGAAACCGCGTTGGTGGTGTCGTCTGCACCCTGGTCGATGACCTTCAGCACGTCCTGCGGCCCGAGGATCGAGGCCGTCACCTGGACGCCGCCGGTGCCCCAGCCGTAGGGCATCGGCATTTCGCGCGAGGCAAACGGCACCTGGTAGCCGGGAATGGCGATTGCTTTGAGGATCGCGCGGCGGATCATGCGCTTCGTCTGTTCGTCGAGATAGGCGAAGTTATAGGTAGCAAGGTCGTTCATCGCCGATTACCCTTGAGTGTGTCGACCGCTGATGGGGTCAGGATTTGAGCGAGATTTTTGTCTGGGTGGTTGGAATCTTCTTGGTGTGTTCCGCGGTTGCCGGCCTGTTCGGCGTTGCCCGCCGGGAGGCCCGAGAACCGGACAGCCGAGCGCGCAACAACGACGGCGGGGGCCACGCCGGTGGCGTCTATGCCGGTGATGGCGGCGATTGCGGCGGCGGGGACGGTGGCGGCGACTGAGCCGTTAAGACTGGAGAAAAATCCGATCATTCGGCCGCCTCCCGCTGTTCCTTCGCCGTGTCGCCTGCATTGGCCGTGTCGTAGTCGCGGCGCATCCGGCGGACGAGGTCGAGTTCGGCCTGGAAGTCGACATAATGTGGCAGCTTCAGGTGCTCGACGAAGCCGGTCGCCTGGACGTTGTCGGCGTGCGAGATGACGAATTCCTGGTCCTGGGCGGGGGCGACGATGTCCTCATTGAATTCGTCGGTTCTGAGCGCCCGGTCGACCAGCGACATCGACATCGCCTTGCGTTCGCTCTGGCCGAAGACGAGGCCGTAACCGCGGGTGAACTGCGGCGGCTGCTTGGCCGAGCCCATGAACTGGTTGACCATCTGGCATTCGGTGACGCGGATCGAGCCGAGCGAGACGGCAAAGCCGAGTTCCGGCAGGTCGAGCTCGACCTCCACTTCGCCGATGCGGACTTCGCCGACGAAGGGATGGGTGCGGCCGTAGCCACGCTGGGTGGAGTAGGCGAGCGCCAGCAGGAAGCCTTCGTCACCGCGGGCGAGCGCCTGCAGGCGGAGGTCCCGGGCCATCGGAAACTCCATCGGCTCACGTGTCAGGTCGCCCATGACGTGGCCTTCGGGCATTTGCCCGTCACCCTCGATCAGGCCTTCACCGTCGAGAATGTCGGAGACGCGCATGACGTGCTCGCCGGGTTCCTTGACTGCCGGTGCCTCGACAGCGTCATCGGCGATGAGCGACGGGTCGAGCAGGCGGTGGGTGTAGTCGAAGGTCGGGCCCAGCAGCTGACCGCCCGGCAGATCCTTGTAGGTCGCCGAAACGCGGCGCTCGACCTTCATGTTGGCGGTATCGACCGGCTCGGAATAGCCGAAGCGCGGCAGCGTCGTGCGGTATGCGCGCAGGATGAAGATCGCTTCGATCATATCGCCGCGCGCCTGGCGCACGGCAAGCGCTGCGAGCGCGCGGTCGTAGAGCGAGGCTTCCGCCATCACCCGATCGACGGCAAGGCCGAGTTGCTCGACCACCTGGTCGATGGTGATAGAGGGAAGATTGCGGTCGCCGCGGCGGCGATCGGCGAGAAGGCGGTGGGCATTGGCAATGGCGGCTTCCCCGCCCTTGACGGCTACGTACATGGCTCACGCCTCCTTGAGCGAAAGACGGGTGGTGCGCGGCAGGCAGACGAGCTTGTCGCCTGCCGTCAGCACGAGATCGACGCCGCGCGGAAAAATCGCGCGATTGGCCGTCCAGAATTCAAGGAAGACGTCCGGCAACCCCTTCACCGCAACGTCCGCTACGTCCTTGATGCCGGGGCCCTTGGCGGTCAGCACCGGGTCGCCGGTCAGCGCCTCGACTTCGATGACGAGTGTCGTCGAACGGTCCGGATATTCCTGCGTGCCGAGGGAAAACTGATCGAAACCGGGGAAGGCTGCGCCCTTTTCGATGAAGGCAAAGCGCGCGTCGGTCTTGCTGGTGGTAAGCGGAGCACCCGTGTGAAAGGCGATCCACTGCGGAACGGCCGATTTGGAAAGCGCCGGCGTCAGCCAGACGGGGGTGTCATGGTCGCACAAGGTCAGCGCCACGGCGCCGGCGGCCGCAGCGAGCGGAACGGGGGGCGTGCTGGTCGCGCCAAGGCGCTTGATCGTGCCCGGACGTGCAAAGCCATCCATCAGGTCACGGAAGACGGACTGGGCTGCAAAGACCGGATCGGCAAAGGCGCCGGCATAAATCTGCGATTGGCTGGCCATCAGTCGTCTCCCCGGACCATGGTGAAAAAGTCGACGCGGGTGGCCGCGGTCTCCTCGGCCTTTCGGCGTTCTTCCTGGGCAAGCCGGTCGGCCACGCGGCCAAGCAGGGCCTCGACGCCCACCCTGTCGCCGTCACGTTGGGCAAGGGCGTCAAAGATGGCCGCGAGCCGCGCGCGCTGCCGGTCCGTGCCGAGCAACTGCCCGTGGCCGATCTCGCCAGTCGAAAGGCGGATTGTGGCACGCGAAACGGTGGCTTCTCCGAGATTGAAGGCGTCGCCGCCGCCACCGATTCGGCCGCGCACCATGACAAGGCCGGTTTCCGGACCGCGGACCGGATGAACGTCCGGCTTGTCGGCAAGCGCTTCCCAGGCGGCGTTGAGCTCGTCGAGGGTTGCGCGGGCGAGCAGCCCCATGGCCTTCTTGCGCGCCGGATCCGGCGGGCTTTCCTGTTTCAGCTTCGCATCCATCATTTTCACCTCAAATGTCTATTGATCTAGACAACTATACATCTTATACTTTTTCATAACGTCCGCAAATGACAGGCTTGTGACATGCCAATGCGAAAAGACACGGCAGTGCGAAAAGTGGTGGAGCGCCAGACGGGGGTCGCCCTGTGGCGGCAGATCGCCGACCGGATCCGCCTGGCCATCAGCAATGGCGACTATGATGCGACCGGCATGGTGCCGGCGGAAACCACGCTCGCCGGCGAGTTCGGCGTCAACCGGCACACGGTCAGAAGTGCGCTGGCGGCGCTCGCCGAAGAGGGTCTGGTGCGCGCCGTCCAGGGGCGCGGCACGATGATCGAGCGCAAGGAACGGGTGAGCTATCCGATCTCGAAGCGCACGCGCTTCTCGCAAGGTCTCGGCCACCAGGTGAAGGAGATCGGCACGCGGCTGCTTGGCCATGCCGAACTGCCGGCGAGCGGAGAGGTCGCAAAGGCGCTCGGCATTTCGCCGGGCGATCCTGTGACCGAGCTTCGCACCGTCAGCAGCGGCGATGGCCGACCGCTCTCGGTATCGTCGAGCTATTATCCTGCGCATCGCTTCCCGCGCATGGCCGAGGAATTCGAACGGCTGAACTCCGTCACCAAGGCCTTTGCAGCCC
This sequence comes from Ensifer sp. ZNC0028, assembly GCF_000799055.1. Taxonomy (NCBI): domain Bacteria; kingdom Pseudomonadati; phylum Pseudomonadota; class Alphaproteobacteria; order Hyphomicrobiales; family Rhizobiaceae; genus Ensifer; species Ensifer sp. ZNC0028. The sequence goes on along the minus strand of NZ_JTLA01000113.1, from coordinate 6,343 downwards.
ACGGCCTGGATGATTATGTACGCGCCTCGACGGAGATCGTCGCCCGGCATGCCGATGCCGAGGAGCTCTCGATGCTGAAGCTCTCGCCCGGCGCAATCGTGCTCGAAGCTCAGTCGACCAACGCCGATCTCGACGGCAAGCCGATCGAGTATTCCCGTAGCCGTTTTGCCGCTGACCGGATGAAGCTGCGGATCGAGACGTGAGGTCTTTAAACCGACCTCTGCCGGTCGCGGTCCCGTCTCGTCCAACCAGAAGCGTTCCGATCCCCGTCAGGAAATAAGGCAAGGGCCGCATTTCCGACGCGTTTTTGCCGCATGACCGGAGCCTGCATCAGGAACCGCGCATTCGGGACTTCTCTTAGGGGGAGAATGGCAATGGCGACGTGGCGACCCGATCCATCCTTCTATCCATCACCGCGCATGGCGGCCAAGGCCCCAAAGGAGACGCTCGCCTACGTGGCGGCTTTCGATCCAGACCGAAGACGACCAGACGCGATCGCCGTCGTCGATGTCGATCCGGCGTCGCCGACCTATTCGCAGATCGTCGGCAAGGTCGATATGCCGAATGTCGGGGACGAGCTGCATCATTTCGGCTGGAACGCCTGTTCCTCGTGCCTGTGCCCCAACGCGCCGCACCCGCATGTCGAGCGCCGCTACCTGGTGGTGCCGGGCCTGCGCTCCTCGCGTCTGCACATCATCGACACCAAGCCGGATCCGCGCAATCCGAAGATCGTGCGGGTGATCGAGCCCGCCGAAATTGCCGAGAAGGCGAACTATTCGCGGTTGCACACAACTCATTGCGGGCCTGAAGGCATCTACGTCAACGCGCTTGCCGATCGCGACGGCAAGGCGCCCGGCGGCATCTTCCTGCTCGACCATCAGAGCTTCGACGTTCTTGGCCAATGGGAAATGGACCGTGGGCCGCAGAAGCTCGCCTATGATTTCTGGTGGCATCTCGGCCACGACACGATGATAACAAGCGAATGGGGCACGCCCGATACGTTCGAGAACGGGTTGGTTCCCGAGGTGCTCCTTGGTTCGAAGTACGGCCGGCGCTTGCATTTCTGGGACCTGCACAAGCGTAAGCACGTGCAGGAGATCGATTTTGGCAAGGAACACCAGCTCGTCTTCGAACTGCGCCCGGCGCACGACCCGACCAAAGCCTATGGTTTCGTTGGCTGCGTCATCAGCCTCAAGGATCTCTCGGCGTCGATCTGGACCTGGTATCGCGACGGCGACAAATGGGCGGTCAAGAAGGTGATCGAGATCCCGGCAGAACCGGCCGATCCGGATCTGCTGCCGCCGGTGCTGAAAGGCTTCAGTGCGGTCGCGCCGCTCGTCACCGACATCGATCTCTCGATGGACGACCGGTTCCTTTACGTTTCCTGCTGGGGCACCGGCGACATGATCCAGTACGACGTGTCCGACCCCTTCGCGCCGAAGGAGACGGGACGGGTTCGAATCGGCGGTATCGTTTCGCGCGCAAGCCACCCGAAGGCGAAGAACGGCGCGCTCAACGGTGGGCCGCAAATGGTCGAGATCAGCCGTGACGGCAAGCGGGTCTATTTCACCAATTCGCTCTACGGCGCCATCGACCCGCAGTTCTACCCTGAAGGCATCGACGGATGGATGGTCAAGCTCGATGTTGCCGATGGTGGCGGGATCGCGTTCGACGAGCGCTTCTTTGTGGATTGGCCAAAGGGCCACCGACCGCATCAGGTTCGCCTCGAAGGCGGCGACTGCTCGTCCGATTCCTATTGTTATCCGTGAGGAGGGAGCTGTGGTGCAGCCCGGTCACGGCGAATGACGGCGGTCTGGCCATGGCTCTCGCTCGCCGGCCTCGGCGCCTTTCACGGCCTCAATCCTGCGATGGGCTGGTTGTTCGCCGTGGCACTCGGGCTTCATCGCCAGAGCAGCCGGGTCGTCTGGCTGTCCCTGGCACCCATTGCGGTCGGTCACGCGATCTCGGTCGCGAGCGTGCTGGCGGTGTTCGCAGCATTCGGCTCGGTGCTCGATCCGAACACCTTCAGGATCGCTGCGGCCGTGCTCATTCTCGGTGCCGCCGGCTACACCGCCATTTATGGCCATCGCCACCGCGTCCGTATCGGGATGCGGACTGGCATGGCGGGACTTGCGCTCTGGTCCTTCCTGATGGCGACGAGCCACGGGGCCGGCCTCATGCTGGTGCCGGCGGTGCTCAGTCTCTGTCTTGCAGGTCACGCAGGCGACCTGGCGATGGCAAGTTCGCTGCCGTTCTCGCTCGCGGCCGTCGCGGTGCATAGTATCGCGATGTTGACGGTGACCGCCGCGCTGGCGCTTGCCGTCTTCTCCTGGTTCGACCTTGCGGTACTGCGTTCGGCCTGGATCAATTTGGATCGTCTTTGGTCGCTCGCACTTGGGGCAACCGGCGTCGTTCTTCTCATCCAATGAAGCGCAAGGCAGCCGCCTACTGACGCTGCGATTTCACATAGCCGATATAGCCGCGGACATCGGCGGCGGGCTCGGCATAGGCAGGTCCGAGCGTTCGTTCGATGTTCGCCATGTAGGTCTTTGCCCAGTCCGGCAGCTCATAGTCGATCGCGGCCAGGAACTCGAGCGTTGCGGCGAGCCGGATATCGGCGATTGAAGGCTTGGCACCCCCGATGAACGGCTTGTCGCCGATGTAGAACGTGCGGAATACCTCGAGCGGTTCGGCAAGGGCTGCAACCGCCGCCTGACGGGCGATCTCCTTCGTCGCCGCGTCTGCATCGCTGCAGCCGACTTCGCCCGCGTAAAGCGGAAAGTTCAGCGCCGGATAGGTTGCGCGGGCGAGATAGGGATAGAACGTGCCGATCAGATAGAACATGGCGCTGTCGATCATCGCGCGTGCTTCTGGTTCCCTCGCGTAGAAGTCATCCAGCCCATGTTTGTTGCAGAGGTACTGCATGATCGCGCAGCTTTCCCAAAGCGCGCCTTTGGGCAGGTCCGCCATCTCAATCATCGGTGTCAGGTGCGAGGGCGCTCGGGCCAGATATTCGGGCGTGCGCGTCTGGCCGTAGACGTCGTTTTCGCTGAAATCGAGATTGGCTGCCCTGAGAAACACGCGCGCCGTCATGTTGTTGACGCTGGGCTTGATGACGTTGAGCTGGATTGCGGACATGGCATTCCTCCCTTTTGAGCGCCATTCGGCAGGTGCTGCTCTTGCTTGAGCCACCTGCGCAAATCGAGCGGCCTTTCCCTGCGCCGATCGATGCTAGCGTCGGCCGTACGGGTCTTTTGCCAGGCGATCGGGCGAAAGCGTGGGTCGCGTGCGCTCGACCAGCGCCTCGATCGCATCGGCAAGGTGAACCTCGGCGATGTTGTAGTCGCCGCGAGCGACCCTCACCCTGTGGGCTTCCATCAGCACCTCGGCGTGGCTGTGGCCCGTGGGCGGTTCGAAGCGATAGGACGCCAATTCGACCAGCAATCCAAGCGGATCCTCGAAGTAGATCGAATCCATGAAGCCGCGATCCTTGACGCCGCTGTGCCGGATCTTTCGCTCGTCGAGCCGCTCCACGGCCTGGTTGAATGTCGCGCGCGAAACGGCAAAGGCTATGTGGTGCACGCAGCCCATGTCGGTCGGGGTGCGCTCGGAATCTGGCGTGCGGTTCTCGTCGGTGAAGACGGTGATCAGGCGGCCGTCGCCCGGATCGAAGTAGAGGTGGCTTTCGCTCGCCCGGTCGAGGTTCGGTTGCTCGAAAATGAAGGGCATGCCGAGCAACCCTTCCCAGAAATCGATCGACGTCTGCCGGTCCGCCCCGACAAGCGTGATGTGGTGAACGCCTTGCGATTGCAGTTTGCGCATAGCCGGCCTCCCCGGTTCGGCGGACAATGTGGGCCGAATGGCTCCTGGCCCCGCTTTCCACCGCATGCAATTGTCGCCCGTCGCGGGCAGAAGGCAAGCGCCAATCACGGGGGAATTGGCGGGCGGCGAACGTCTCGTGGCCGGGCAATGCACAGCTTTGAGCCCACCTGATCTTGACCGCCTTCGATTTGGTTGTTTTTCTTGTGCGACGCAATCAAAGACTGTGTCGCGTTGTGTCTGTCGGTCAGCGACGAGGAGGGAAGCATGAAGATCCTGTACAAAGCCGGCGTCGCTGGTCTGTTGCTTCTTTCCGCTGCTGCTCCCGTCAGGGCTGATGGTGATGCGTTTGTCGGACAGTGGCGGCAACTGACCTCCACGGCCGGGCAGTGCGACAAATGCTATATCGGCATCGTCCGTCACGGTGACCTTTTGACCGTGAGCAGCAACAACGGCTGGCAGGCCGTGGCGAACGTCGAGCGTTTTGCCGACCTACCGCTTGCCGCAGGCAAGGGACAGTGGCAGCCAACCGTTGCCGGCGCCTATGGCGGCAGAAGCTTCGGCATCCAGTTCGTTCGGCGTGGCGGCCAACTGCAGATGTTCATGGTGGTGTCGCGCGGTGATGGCGCGCCCATGTCCATTCGCGCGACCTTCGAGAAGAGGCCTCCTGTCTCCGACGAGGGGCGGCAGCAGATTCACCGCATCTGATCCAATTCGCCGGTCGCCGCCTTTAGCGTTCTCTATAGCCCCGAGGATCTCGGGAGTAGGACGATGATAAATCGCAGCGAGGCTGCGGTTGCCGTTGGACCTTATCGTTCGACGAAGCGGCCGTCGCGACCGAGGAGGTGCTGGCTCTTATGGAGCGGCTGGCAGGCCGGCGTTTTGGCTTTCTCAGGCTCTGCGTCAGCGCTGCAAATCCCGGCCTGCGCGAAATCGTCCTCAACCGAGGCTGGGTGGAGGGGCGCGAAAATCAGGAAATGGGTTGGGTTGCCGATGGTCAACCGAAGGCGGAAGGGCGTGGCGCCTGGACCGTGCAAAGACTGACCGGCCGTGACGATCCTCGCTTGCCTCAGCTTGCGACTTTGTTGGCAGACCATTTTCAATGGGATGACGACTGCGCCGGTCGGTTGAGGGAATATCTGGCGGAAGGGTATCACGCTGGATATGTGCACGATGACAACGCCGTTCTCGGTGCGGCGGTCTGGCTGAAGGTCGCGGATACGGATTTCGGGCGGCTAGAGTACCTGGCCGTTGCGCCCGAAGCGCGCCGTCGGCAGATCGGGACCTCGCTCGTCCGGGCGACGTTGGACGATTTGCGATCCGCAGGGTGCAGCGAGGTTTTTCTCAGCATGGATCCGTCGGCAACGGCCGCTCGTGCGGTCTACGTGGCGCAGGGCTTCGTTCCAACGCTCCGATATTCCACATTCGAGCTTTCGTTCTGACGCCGCGTCTGCCGAAGAAACCGTTTCCGACACGCGTGTTTTGATTTCCGCGACAAACTTTCCTATCTTCCGGTTGCAACATCTGCAGGGTGGATGGAGGACATATGCCGATCGTACGGCGATCGAAGATCAGGCAGCGCCTGCTGATCATGCTTGTCACCGGCATCGGCGGCATGGCGGCGGCTGCGATTTCCTTTGCTTCGGCGGTTTATGATGCAGCCAATCCGGTTCCCGTGCCGGTCATCGGCAAAGGCCAGGCGGTCGATACGGGCCGATGGCGAGTGACCATCAACGGCGCCCAGATGTCGTCCCTGCCACCGACCGGCACGAAACCTTTCGAACAGAAGCGGTTCCTGCTGGTGGATCTCGAAGTCGACAACCGGTCCGTCGCCACCAGCAACGGCTTCATGAACCTGATCACGATCCAGGATGATGCCGCTCCGCTGCAGCCCAAGCCCACCTATTACCTTGCGCGGGACAAATGGATCGCCAGTGCGATCAATCCGAACATGCCGGAAAGACTGGTCGCGGCCTGGGAGTGGCCGGCGGACCGCCCGGAACCGCAGACGCTTTCGCTGGCGATCGGAAAACAGATCTACAAGCCGCGCGACAATCTTTATGGCGCGCCGAATTGGTTCGATGACGGTGAGGCTGCGGTCGTCGAACTGCCGGTCACGCAGGCCTCGGAGACGACGGAGCAATGATGTCGGCTTTCCGTACGCTGCTGCTTTGCGGCCTTGCGATCGCCGCGCTCTATACGATGCGAAACAGCACGCCCGGCTACGGCGACATCACCGCGCCGATCGCCATTCACGGTGCTGTCGGCGAGCGGGCGGAAACGCGTGACTTCGCCTTCGGCGCGGCCAATGTGCATCTGGCGCGCCAGCTCAAGGTCGAAAGTTTCGGGCGGGTCAAGGACTACTCCACTTCAGGTGTCTGGCTGCTCATCGAGGGCGCGGCCGTTGCCAAGACAGAAACGATGACGTTGATGTCTGCGGAATGGCTGGCGGGCAATGGCCTGCGCTATGCGCTGAGCCAGCGGTTTTCGACCGTGCCGGGCTATCTGCCGACGGAGCGGCTCC
>NZ_JTLA01000112.1:0-24002 GCF_000799055.1 Ensifer sp. ZNC0028 | reverse complement strand
CGGCTCGCGCGCTGCCGCCGTGGCTCCGGCTCCCGCCGCAGCAGCGTTGGCCGCGTCCTCGAAGCCGAGCAGATCGTCAATGTGATCCCAAGCGGTACCGGCGCGTTCCTGCTGGTTCTGCGCCGCCGGTGCGGCAGCCGCCTGAACAGGCTTTTCGACCGGCCACGACCAGTCGCTGATCTCCGGTTCGGAAGTCTTCTCGGCCCGCCGCTCTTCGATCGGCGCAAAGGGGTCATTGTCGTCGAACGACCAGCCGCGCACGGGGTCCGCCTTGGGCGTCACCTCAGGGGCCTGCTGCTCCGGCTCAGCGACCGGATGCATCCCCAAAAGCTCGGGCGCGGTGTCCGGGTCGTGGGTCTCGGTGGCGCGCTCTTCGCCGATGTGTTCGGTGACCGGCGCGACGGTCGAGGTCGGACCAACAGTCTCCCATTCGGGCAGGTCCCACTCGGAGAGGGCCGGCTTCTGCTCAGGACTTGCAGCCGGCGCTTCGTCCCAGGTCGGCTCGTGCGCGGCATGGTGCTGCGTCTCGACCTCCGGGGGAGGCACCGGTGTTTCCTGCGCTTCTGTCACCGGCTCCGAATATTCGGGCGCTTCATAGGCCTGCACGTCTTCGTGCGGCTGAACGACGACGGGAGTTTCGTCCACCGGCGGCGCAACCGCTTCGGCAGGCTCAACGACCGGTTCGTATTCTACCGGCTCGACCGGAGTTTCCTCGACCGGCTCGGCCTCCGGCTCGACCACATGCGTCGGCGCCTCATAGGCCTCGACAGGATGGTAGGGCTCGGCGGCGATTTCCGGTTCCGCTGCGGGCTGCTCGACCGCATCATCGGCAACGGCCAACGGCTCGCTTTCGACAACCTGTACAGGCTGAGCTTCCGGTTCCGGTTCCGGTTCCGGTTCCGGTTCCGGAACGTGCTCTACTGCTGGCTCCGAGGCAACCGGTTCGACGGTCTCCGCCTCGGCAACCTCGGGCTCGTCGAGCGCCGGCAAGGCCTCGGCGTGTTCGCTGTCGACCTCGGCAATCGCATTTTCGAGTTTCGCCAGCTGGCGATTGATCATGTCGTCCGACGGACGCGGGTTCATGTTTTCGAGTTGGCGGCGCACGGCCGCGCGCGCCTTCTCGTATACCCTGTCCCGCATTTCAGGTGTGTTTTCCGACAGGCCGTCAACGGTCCTGCGAATAACTGCAACAAAATCCGCCATTAGTACTTTCTCATACGCCCAGGTATGTCTTTGCGATCACGACGCAATGTCAGTTCGCCGACACTAGTCCTCAAAGGGGTCCGTCACAAGTATTGTGTCGTCCCGCTCCGGGCTGGTCGAAAGAAGAGCAACCGGTGCACCGATCAGTTCTTCCACCTGGCGGACATACTTGATCGCTTGCGCCGGAAGATCTGCCCAGCTGCGTGCGCCAACCGTCGATTCTTTCCATCCTTCAAGCGTAACATACACTGGCTTTGCCGAAGCTTGCTGCGCCTGGCTTGCAGGCAGATGGTCGATCTGCTGCCCGTCCAGAGTATAGCCGATGCAGATCTTCAGTTCGTCGAGGCCATCGAGAACGTCAAGCTTGGTGAGCGCGATGCCGGTGATGCCGTTGGCGGCAACCGACTGGCGTACCAGGGCTGCATCGAACCAGCCGCAGCGGCGCTTGCGGCCCGTCACCGTGCCGAACTCATGGCCCTTTTCGCCGAGGAACTGGCCGATTTCGTCGGTAAGTTCGGTCGGGAACGGACCTTCGCCGACGCGTGTCGTATAGGCCTTGGTGATGCCGAGGATGTAGCCGAGCGAGCCCGGGCCCATGCCCGAACCGGCGGCAGCCTGGCCGGCGACCGTGTTCGACGAGGTGACGAACGGATAGGTGCCGTGGTCGATGTCGAGCAGCGTGCCCTGAGCGCCTTCGAACAGGATGCGCGCGCCCTTGCGGCGGGCCTTGTCGAGCAGCACCCATACGGTGTCCATGAACGGCAGCACCTTGTCGGCGACCGACGAAAGTTCCTGCATGATCGCGTCATGGCTGATCTCGGCTTCACCGAGGCCGCGGCGCAGCGCGTTGTGGTGCGTCAGCAGGCGGTCTACCTTGGCCGGCAGCGTGTCGAGGTCGGCAAGGTCCATGACGCGGATGGCACGACGGCCGACCTTGTCTTCATAGGCCGGGCCGATGCCGCGGCGCGTCGTGCCGATCTTGGTGCCGCTGTTGGAGGCGGCGTCTTCGCGGATGCCGTCAAGCTCGCGGTGCAGCGACAGGATCAGCGTGGCATTGTCGGCGATACGCAGGTTGTCCGGCGTGATCGCAATGCCCTGCTTGCCGAGCTTGTCGATTTCGGCGATCAGCGCGTGCGGATCGATGACGACGCCGTTGCCGATGACGGCAAGCTTGCCGGGACGCACGACGCCGGAGGGCAGGAGCGACAGCTTGTAGCTGACGCCGTCGATCACCAGGGTATGGCCGGCATTGTGACCGCCCTGAAAGCGCACGACGATATCCGCGCGCTCGGAGAGCCAATCCACAATCTTGCCTTTGCCTTCGTCACCCCATTGGGAGCCGACCACTACGACATTCGTCATAATTCTCTTCCTGTTCAGGCGCGCAACCGAGGCTGCGCTGTTCTCAAACCCGCGCATCTATACTGTGTTGTCATCTGGAAAGCGACCCCGTTATGTCGGGCGTTCCGCCCTTTTTGCATGACAAGGCCGGGATTTAGAGCCTATATCTTCCGCTCTCCCGCCATCGCGACAACCGGTCGCCATCCCCATGCAGGTCTGAGCATCGTGAATTCCAGGGCCTACTTCTATCTCTGCATCACCGCGCTCTTCTGGGGCGGCAACTCCGTCGCCGGCAAGATGGCCGTTGGCCATGTGAGCCCGATGATGCTGACGACCCTGCGCTGGGTCTTTGCACTCATCGTCATCCTGGTGCTGATGACGCCGCAGATCCGGCGCGACTGGGACAAGATCCGCAAGCACTGGCTGCAGCTTCTCGCCTACGGCGTGGTCGGCTTCACGACCTTCAATGCCCTGCTCTACTCGGCGCTTAAATATACGAGCGCCATCAATGCCGTCATTCTCCAGGCCGGCATCCCGATGCTGATCTTCCTCTTCAACTTCGTGCTGTTTCGAACGAAGGCGTCGATCGCCCAGGTGATCGGCTTTACCGTCACCCTCGTCGGCGTTCTGGTGACGGCGGCCCATGGCGACGTCACCAGCCTGCTGTCGCTCGAATTCAACTTCGGCGATGCGCTGATGATCGCGGCCTGCGTCGTCTATGCCGGTTACACAGTGGCGCTGCGCTACAAGCCGACGATGCACTGGCAGAGCTTCATTGCAGCCCCCGCCTTCGGCGCGCTCTTGAGCGCCATCCCGCTGTTGTTCTGGGAGATCGGCACGGGCACCGCGATCGCGCCCGATACCACCGGCTGGATCATCGTGCTCTATGCCGCGATCTTCCCATCGCTGATGTCGCAGGTGCTTTATGTCCGCGGTGTCGAGATGATCGGCGCCAACCGCGCCGGCCTGTTCATCAACGCCATTCCCGTTTTCGGCACGCTGCTGTCGGTGATGCTGATCGGCGAGACCTTTCACCTCTTCCACCTTGTCGCGCTACTCCTGGTGCTCGGAGGGATCGCGATCGCCGAAAAGGGTCGCCCGCGCTAGCCGGAGCCTCGCGCCTGCCGGGTAAGTTTCTGGCGATGCAATCGCTAGAACTCGGGAGGTGACTTAAGGCTTGATTAGCAGATGGGTGTTTCTGTCGCCCCCAGGATTTTCCTTGGGGCTAAGGCAGTGAAAAACATTAGAATTTCGACACGTATCTACTTATTGACGGCGATGGCGCTGGTCTTCATGGCGGCCGCCATGGCCTATAAGACTCAAGTTGCCAACGCGGAAGTCAGCGACGAACGCCGGCAGATGCTGCGCAACGTCACCGAAGCGGCGATCTCGACGATCGCAAGCTTCGAGGAACAGGAGCGCAGTGGCACGCTCTCGCGTGAGGAGGCCCAGAGCCGCGCCATTTCCGCGGTCATGGCCATGCGCTTCGGCCAGGACGGCTACTTCTTCATCAACGGCTTCGACGGCATGATGATCGCTCATCCGCTCGCCAAGAAGCTCGTCGGCACCGACGTGCGCGGCCTCAAGGATACCAACGGCAAGGCCTTCAACGTCGAACTCATCGCGTTGGCACAGAACCCGGGCAACGGCATCGTCAACTACTACTGGGACAAGCCCGGCCACGAGGAGCCGGTCGAGAAGTACTCCTATATCCAGGGCTTCAAGCCCTGGGGCTGGGGTGTCGGCACCGGCGTCTACGCCGACGATCTCGCCGCCAAATACAATGCGTCGCTGCTGATGACGATCATCACCACGGCGATCGCCGCGATCGCGACGCTTGCCGCCGCCATGGCGATCGGCCGCTCGATCAGCCGGCCGATCAACCGGCTGAAGGACGTGATGCTCGAAGTGTCGAACAATGACACCCGTTCGGAAGTCCCCGATACCGACCGCCGCGACGAGATCGGCCACATGGCCGACGCGCTTGTCGTGCTGCGCGCCTCGGTGATCGAACGCAATGCTCTCGAGGTTCGCCAACGCGAACAGCAGGTGGCGCTCGACGGTGAGCGCAGCGCCAACGAGGAAATGCAGCAGGCGACCGCCCGCGCGCAGGCCCATGTCGTCAGCACCATCGGCGGTGCGCTCGAGCGGCTGGCGAGCGGCGACCTCACCACCCACGTGCCGGATCTTGGCGCCGATTACGAAAAGCTGCGCCAGGACTTCAACACCGCCGTCGCCGCACTTCGCTCGACGGTCAGCGCAATCGCCGATTCCACCTCTGTTGTCACCGGCAATGCAAATGAGATCAGCCGTGCAGCCAACGACCTGTCGCAGCGTACCGAGCAGCAGGCAGCGTCGCTCGAAGAAACCGCAGCCGCGCTCGACGAAATCACCTCGGCGGTGCAGAACTCCACCAACCGTGCCGAGGAGGCGACCCGCATGGTCGCCGAGGCTCGCAAGGGTGCGGCCACCTCGAGCGAGGTCGTTCGCGACGCCATCACTGCCATGGGCCGTATCGAGAACTCGTCTTCGAAGATCGGCGAAATCATCGGCGTGATCGACGACATCGCCTTCCAGACAAACCTTCTGGCGCTGAACGCCGGCGTCGAAGCGGCGCGCGCGGGGGATGCCGGCAAGGGCTTTGCCGTCGTCGCGCAGGAAGTGCGGGAATTGGCGCAGCGCTCGGCAACGGCCGCCAAGGAGATCAAGGGCCTGATCACCGCGTCGGGCGTCGAGGTTTCGGCCGGCGTGCGCCTGGTCGAAGCGACCGGCTCGGCGCTCGGTGACATCGAGCGGCGGGTGAACGAGATCAACGACCGCATCGTCGCGATTGCGACGGCAGCGCGCGAACAGTCGGTCGGGCTGCGGGAGATCAACACCGCCGTCAACCAGATGGACCAGATGACCCAGCAGAATGCCGCCATGGTCGAGCAGACCTCGGCCGCAAGCCAGACGCTCGCCGGCGAAAGCAACGTACTTTCCGGCCGGCTTGCCCAGTTCACAGTCGAGGAAAAGGTATGGCGGCCCGCGGCGCAGCGGGCGGCCTAATCCAGCACAAAACGAAAATGGCGCCGATCGGCGCCATTTTCATTTTAGACAAGGTGCCGCTCCATGTAGAGCGCGTCGTCACCATAACTTGAAAGCTTCTGTGCCAGCCGTTCGTCCATGCGGACCTCGAAGCCCTGTCTTTCCCAGAAGCCGCGGGATCCGTTGACGGATACGAGCGACATCGACCGGAACCCTTCCGTGCGAGCGACATCCGCCAGCATCGGCAACACGCCGCCCCCTGCCCCGGAGCCCCGCATTTCCGGCAGGAGCGCGAGGTCATGGATGTACCAGGTATCGGCGGTCTCAGGGATTTCGCCAAGCATGCTGTTCAGCGACGGCGGCGCACCGCGAAGCCATGGGTGGCTCAGCACATAACCGCGCGACAGACCTTTCGCATCCAGCATGAAACAACCGGCAGGGCTGAGCGCGATGCGGTCGGCGAGAACGGCGTCATCCTCGGGAAAGGCCTGGTGAACCACGAGCTGGATCTCCGATACGGAGGCGAGGTCGGGCAGGCTTGCCTCGCGCCAGCGGAATGTCATTTCGGTCATTTCTCGTCACATGTGTTCGAAACAGGAAAACGCACCGGCGGTCGGCCGGTGCGTCCTCGATATGTCCCGTGAGTGGGTCGGCAAAGTGGCAGACGGTGCTGCCACTTGCGGGCTGGCGTCAGTCGATGTTGAAGACCAGCGGCTTTGCCTGGCGAATTGCCGGATTGGCACGCAGCTTGTCAAGCACAACCTCGGAAACCGCGCCATCGACGTAGAGCAGCGCGATCGCGTCACCGGCTTCCTTCTCGCGGCCGAGCTGGAAGTTGGCGATGTTGACGCCGGCATCACCGAGCGTCATGCCAATGAAACCGATCATGCCGGGAACGTCGGTGTTGGTGATGTAGACCATGTGGCTGCCGACATCCGCATCGAGGTTGATGCCCTTGATCTGGATGAAGCGCGGCTTGCCGTCCGAGAACACCGTGCCGGCAACCGAACGCGTCTGGTTTTCCGTCTTCACCGTCAGCTTGATGTAGCCGTCGAAGACACCGGTCTTGTCGCGCTTGACCTCGGACAGGATGATACCCTTCTCCTTGATCATGACCGGCGCCGAAACCATGTTGACGTCGGCGACCTGCGGCCGGATCAGACCGGCAAGCACGGCACTCGTCAGCGCCTTGGTGTTCATACCGGCGGTCGAGCCGTCATAAAGGATCTCGATTTCCTTGATCGCGCTTTCGGTCACCTGGCCGACGAAGGCGCCGAGAACGTCGGCAAGCCGGATGAACGGCTTCAGGATCGGCGCTTCCTCAGCGGTGATCGACGGCATGTTGATGGCGTTGGAAACGGCACCCTTGACCAGGTAGTCCGACATCTGCTCAGCCACCTGCAGCGCGACGTTCTCCTGGGCTTCCGTGGTCGAAGCGCCGAGATGCGGCGTGCAGACGACGTTCGGCAGGCCGAAGAGCGGGCTTTCGGTCGCGGGCTCGACCTCGAAGACGTCGAAGCCGGCACCGGCGACATGGCCCGACTTGATGGCTTCGGCAAGCGCCTTCTCGTCGACGAGACCGCCGCGAGCGCAGTTGACGATGCGCACACCCGGCTTGGCCTTGGCAAGCGCTTCGGCGCTCAGGATATTGCGGGTCTTGTCGGTCAGCGGCACGTGCAGGGTGATGAAGTCGGCCTGGGCGAGCAGTTCGTCGAGCTCGACCTTGGTAACGCCCATTTCCTCGGCGCGCTCCTTGGAGAGGAACGGGTCGTAGGCGAGAACGTGCATCTTGAGGCCGATGGCGCGCGAGCAGACGATGGAGCCGATGTTGCCGGCGCCGATGACGCCGAGCGTCTTGCCGGTGATTTCGACACCCATGAAGCGGGACTTTTCCCACTTGCCGGCCTGCGTCGAGGTATCGGCGGCCGGAAGCTGGCGGGCAACGGCAAAGAGCAGCGCAATCGCATGTTCGGCGGTCGTGATCGAGTTGCCGAAGGGCGTGTTCATCACGATGATACCGCGGCGCGAGGCGGCCGGGATGTCGACATTGTCGACGCCGATGCCGGCGCGGCCGATGACCTTGAGGTTGGTCGCAGCTGCGATCAGCTTTTCGGTCGCCTTGGTGGCCGAGCGGATGGCGAGGCCGTCGTAGTTACCGATGATTTCGGCAAGCTTGTCCTTATCCTTGCCGAGCTTCGGCTGGAAATCGACTTCGACGCCGCGATCGCGAAAAATCTGGACGGCGGTTTCCGACAGTTCGTCGGATACGAGAACGCGAGGTGCCATGAGAGGCCTCCTTAAAGATCGGGTCTGAATGGGAATGCGGTTAGCCAGGCCTCGCCCCCATCGGGAGCGAAGCGGATCACTCAAATCAGTGTGAGATGCGGGCGAAGTTCATTGTCCTCACCCTTGTCTGATCAGGCCGCGGCCTGCGCCAGCGTTGCCTTCTGGGTCTCGAAAGCCCAGGTCAGCCACGGCATCAGCGCCTTCATGTCGGCGGTCTCGATCGTGGCGCCGGCCCAGATGCGAAGACCTGACGGCGCATCGCGGTAGTGCCCGATGTCGAAGGCAACGCCTTCCTTTTCGAGAAGCGCAACCACGCCCTTGGCAAAGGCTGCCTGTCCGTCGGCGTCGAGCGCGAGCACGTCCTTGTCGACGATCTTCAGGCAGACCGAGGTGTTGGAGCGGGTCTCGTCCTTGACCGCCAGGTTGGCGATCCAGTCATTGGCGGCAACAAAGTCGAAAATCGCCTGCGCATTGGCATCGGCACGCGCCATCAGGCCCTTGAGCCCGCCGACCTGCTGCGCCCAGACGAGCGCATCGATGTAATCTTCGACGCAGAGCATCGACGGAGTATTGATGGTTTCACCGGTGAAGATGCCTTCGATCAGCTTGCCGCCGGAGGTCATGCGGAAGATCTTCGGCAGTGGCCAGGCCGGAACGTATGTCAGCAGGCGTTCGACGGCGCGCGGCGACAGGATGATGACGCCATGGGCGCCCTCGCCGCCCAGAACCTTCTGCCAGGAGAAGGTGACGACGTCGAGCTTGGCGAAATCGAGGTTCTGCGCGAAGGCGGCCGAGGTCGCGTCGCAGATCGTCAGGCCCTTGCGGTCTGCCGGGATGAAGTCGCCGTTAGGCACGCGCACACCCGAGGTCGTACCGTTCCAGGTGAAGACCACGTCGCGGTCGAAATCGACCTTGGAAAGATCGGGAAGTTCGCCGTAGGCGGCTTCGAACTTGCGAACGTCGGCGAGCTTCAGCTGCTTGACCACGTCGGTCACCCAGCCGGCGCCAAAGCTTTCCCAAGCGACCATGTCGACGCCGCGCGGACCGAGCAGCGACCAGAGCGCCATTTCGACGGCGCCGGTATCGGAAGCGGGCACGATACCGATGCGGTAATCGGCCGGCACTTCAAGAATGTCACGGGTAAGATCGATGGCCTGCTTCAGCTTCGTCTTGCCGATCTTGGCGCGGTGCGAACGACCGAGCGGAGCATCGGAGAGAGCGTCGAGCGTCCAACCGGGGCGCTTCGAGCAAGGGCCAGAAGAGAAATGGGTATTGTTCGGACGGAGGTCCGGCTGTGCAGGCTTTGCCATGTGCTATCCTTCCAGATAGATAGCCCTTCGTTGGGGAAGGGTGTCCCGCCGTCGTCGATATTGAGGGCGGGACCGGAAGTCAAGCGCTTTGTCGCAATCGACAAAATTTATGGCGTCGCGGGCAACATATGAAAAGGCAGGCCGCCACCGCAGATCGATTGTTGCCGGAGGCTGCCTTCATGTGGGCAACAGGCTGAAAGACCTGAGGTCAAGAACGCGGCAAACCTGCCCGATCTTTCCGAGGCCGATGGCGTTAGAACGAGAAGCGCAGGCCCGCCCGGATTTCGTGACGCGAAAGACCATCGTCAAAGCCCTTGTCGCCCCGCGCGCCGGCAAGCGCCTCAGTGCCAAAGCCGAACATCTCGCCATCGGCGATATGGGAGTAGCGGTAGCCGACATCGAGCTTCAGCTGATCACTGAGATCGTAGGAAACGCCGGCCATCAGGGCATAAGTAAACCGCCAGCTATCGCGCCCCTCGTAGGAGGTGGAGCCGGCGGCACCAGCGCAGGCGCCGCCACCGGCAACGCAGGTCCCCCGCTCGACTGCCGTATCCCAATTGAGACGCGTTGCGCCGAGGCCGGCGCCAACATAGGGGGTGAAGCCCGCGAGCGTGCCGAAATCGACATAGGCGTTCGCCATCAGGCCAAGAGCGGAATAGTCAGCCCCGGTTGAAAATGCGCAGGACGTTCCCGCCCCCTGCCCCGCGCAAGGGGCGGTCGACGATGACGAACCGTTGAACCGGCCCTCGAAATACTCCGCCGTCAGGTCGGCACGGAACGTGTCGGTAAACTGGTAGCCGACGCCAAGCGACCCGGAGAACGGCTTGTCGAAACGGGCGTTGTCGAAAGTGGTGCTGTCGTATGTCGACGTGCCTGCATCGAAGGTTCGGTAATAGGGATCGCCCTCGCTACGCCAGGGCGCATAACCGATATCGCCGCGCAGATAGATCGCGCTGGCGCCAGCCGCTTCTTTTTCGATGGTGATCTCCGGCGCATTCAGGAGCTCCTCATCGGCGGCGAATGCCGCGCCGGAAAGGAGCAGGCCGGCACCAAAAGCGGCCCCGCAGAACCCGTTTCGCCAATCCATGCCCATGCCCTTTCACCACTGCTATCGGTGCGGGATGGCGCACTGCCGTCACCGCTTCGTTCAGCGTTAACTATTGGCAGCGACTGGTTAACCCCCGGTTAACCATGCCCGTTAGCAAACCAGCAAAGATTGGCGGCAACGAAAAAGGCCACCCGAAGGTGGCCTTTTGTATCATCTGGTCTGGTCGATCACTTGTAGACGATCGGCTCCGGCTCGTAGGGCACTTCGCAGACACTGCCGAACGAGTAGCGCAGACCGGCGCGTGCCTCATGGATGTAGAAGCCCTTGTCGAAGCCCGGGCCGCCACCATTGGCGTAGCCGAACATGTCGCCATCGTCGACCTGGCGGAAGCGGTAGCCAACGTCGGCCTTGAGGTTGCAGGTGAGGTCGATGGCCGTACCGGCCATCAGCGCATAGGTGAAGCGCCACTTGCTCTCGCCGTCATGACCTGTCGTCGGGTCGCATCGGCTGGGATCGGCGATGCTGCAGCTGGTATTGCGCAGTTTGTCCCACTTGACGTGGGTGGCACCGATACCGGCACCGACATAAGGCGTGAAGGCGCCGTAGGTGCCGATGTCGACATAGGCGTTGGCCATCAGGCTCCAGGCAGAAACCGAGGTGACGTCGCGCGACCGGCACGGACCGACTACGCTGCCGCAGTTGCCGAGTGTCGAGCCGGCGAAGTCGGCGCTGCCCCAGTAATCGGCGGTAACGTCGGCACGCAGGTAGTTGTTGAACTGGTAACCGACGCCGACGCCGGCGACCCAGGAATCATCGATATCGGCCGTTTCGAAATTGGTGATGGAGCCGCCGGGGCCTCCCTGGTAGTAGTTCGCGCCGCGCAGATCGTTCCAGGCGTAACCGACGTCACCGCGCAGGTACCAACCGCTGGTCTGGATGACCTCGACCGGCTGTTCCGGCACCGGCTCCATTGGCGGTTGATAGACATCTGCAGCGTAAGCTGCCGTGCCGCTGAGCAATATAGCAACAACGCCACTCAAAATTCTCTTCATGGCCCACTCCAATACATTTCGTTGCTTGGCTCACCATGAAACCGGTGCCCAAATCCCGTTGTTGGTTATGGATAATGAGGAGCAAAGGTTAAGTTCCGATTAACTACAATCGTTTACCGAGTTTGTTAAACATCGGATCTATTCTTGTAGTTGTCATGCGACGTTACTGTCGGCAACCGAGCTTCCGTAAGGCACACCTAAATAATTTGGCAGGACAAAGCGCTAAGGGTGCGCATGGTTGGAAGCACATGCTCGGCAAGCGACGCGCCCGCGCGGGAAAAAGTCTCCGACGCGGCGCATGGCTGACTCACCATCCGCACAAAAAAGAGGCCGGTGCAACGCACCGGCCCTGGAGGGAAACCAAAGGTCTGACGTTTAAGCCGCGTTGCGCACGCTGCCGATGACGTTGACCAGTTCGTCGACGATGCGCTCGACCTGGCCGCGATCGTCGCCTTCCGCCATCACGCGGATCAGCGGCTCGGTGCCGGACGGGCGGATCAGCAGACGACCGGATTTCGCAAGCTCCGCCTCAGCGTCCGCAATCGCCTGGCGCACGGTCGCGTCTTCGAGCGGCTTACCGGCGGAAACACGCACGTTCTTCAGCACCTGCGGCACCGGCTCGAAGCGGTGGCAGACCTCGCTCACGGTCTTGCCCTGGCGCTTGATCACCGCAAGGATCTGCAAGGCCGCAACAAGGCCATCGCCCGTCGTGCCGAAATCCGAAAGCACGATGTGGCCCGACTGTTCGCCGCCGACATTCAGTCCGTCCTGGCGCATCTGTTCGACCACATAGCGGTCGCCGACCTTGGTGCGGCGCAGGTCGATGCCGCGCCCCTTGAGGTAACGTTCAAGACCGAGGTTCGACATCACGGTGGCAGCAACAGCGCCACCGCGCAGCATGCCGTCCTCGGCCCAGCTGTCGGCAATGACGGCCATCAGCTGGTCGCCATCAATGACGGTGCCGTTCTCGTCGACGATCAGCACGCGGTCGGCGTCGCCGTCGAGCGCAATGCCGATATCGGCGCGCACTTCATGGACCTTCTTGGAAAGAGCAGCCGGATGCGTCGAGCCGCAGTCGAGGTTGATGTTGAGACCGTTCGGCTCGGTGCCGATGCTGACGACCTCGGCGCCCAGTTCCCAAAGAGCGGTCGGAGCCACCTTGTAGGCCGCGCCATTGGCGCAATCGATGGCGATCCTCAGACCCTGAAGCGTGACGTCGCGCGGCAGCGTGCGCTTTGCGTGTTCCAGGTAGCGATAGATGTCACCATCGACGCGCTTCGCCCGGCCTATGTCTTCGGACTTTGCCAGCTGTCCAGAGAGGTCCTGATCGAGCAACGCTTCGATCTTCTGTTCGATATCGTCGGAGAGTTTGTAGCCATCAGGGCCGAAAAGCTTGATGCCGTTGTCCTGGAAGGGATTGTGGGACGCCGAGATCATCACGCCGATATCGGCGCGAAGCGACCGGGTGAGCATGGCCACGCCCGGCGTCGGGATCGGCCCGAGCAGGAAGACGTCGAGACCGGCGGCGGTGAAGCCCGCCACCATCGCGTTTTCGAGCATGTAGCCGGAAAGACGCGTGTCCTTGCCGATCACCACCCGGTGGCGATGGGCGCCATTGCGAAAGATCGTACCGACGGCGATGCCGACCCGCATCGCCAGATCCGGCGTCATCGGAAACATGTTGGACTGGCCGCGAATACCGTCGGTGCCGAAATACTTGCGCTTCATAAGAGCTCCATCGTTCTGCCGGGTCAGCGCTGGCTTTGCCAGCTTCGCCTGTCTGCGGGGTGCGCGACTGGGTTTCATTGACCGGACCTCATTTCATATCGGCGGTTGCCGTACGCCTCGGATCGTCATGCCCACTCATGGACATGCGATCGCAACACATGAGTCTTCTTTGACACAAAAGCGCAGCAAACGGCAGCGAGCCTAGCATCAGAAATCATTACATCCCGTTACCAAATGCCAGGTACAAAATCGCCAACGAAAAACCGCCGCTCCACTCAAGGAACGGCGGCTTCAATACATGGCGACAGGTGTCGGTTATTGCGGCTGCGGCTCAAACCCGCCTTCGGACTCTTCGCCCTTGTTGCCCGTCGAACCTTCCTTCTTGGCACCGGCCGAGGGAACGGCCGAGCCACGATGCGGCGGCGTGTCGTCACCAAGGTCGCGTGCCGGCTTTTCGCCACGGATCAGCGCCTTGATTTCTTCGCCGGTCAGCGTTTCGTATTCGAGCAGGCCTTCGGCAAGCGCCACGAACTCGTGGTTCTTTTCCGTCAGGATCTTGCGGGCGGTCTCGTAGGCCTCATCGATCAGACGACGGATTTCGTTGTCGATCTTCTGGGCGGTCGCTTCCGACACGTTCTTCTGCTGGGCAACGGAGTGACCGAGGAAGACTTCCTGCTGGTTCTCGCCATAGGAAACCTGGCCGAGCTGGTCGGAGAAGCCCCATTGCGTCACCATCGCACGGGCAAGCTTGGTGGCCTGCTCGATATCCGACGATGCGCCAGAGGTGATGTTCTCCTTGCCGAAGGTCAGTTCTTCGGCGACGCGTCCACCCATCATGATGGCAAGACGCGAGACCATCCACTTGTAGCTCATCGAGTAGCGGTCGCCTTCCGGCAGCTGCATGACCATGCCGAGTGCGCGACCGCGCGGGATGATCGTCGCCTTGTGCAGCGGATCGGCCGAGGGAACGTTGAGCGCGAGGATCGCGTGACCGGCTTCGTGATAGGCGGTCAGCTTCTTCTCGGCCTCGGTCATCGCCGACGAACGACGCTCCGCGCCCATCATGATCTTGTCCTTGGCATCCTCGAACTCGAGCATGGTGACAAGACGCTTGTTGCGACGGGCGGCCATCAAGGCAGCCTCGTTGACGAGGTTCATGAGGTCGGCACCGGAGAAGCCGGGCGTACCACGTGCGAGCACCTTGAGGTCGACATTCGGCGCCAGCGGCACGTTGCGTACATGCACCTTGAGGATGCGTTCGCGGCCGTTGATATCCGGGTTCGGCACGACGACCTGGCGGTCGAAGCGGCCCGGACGCAGCAGCGCCGGGTCGAGAACGTCAGGACGGTTGGTCGCAGCGATCAGGATGATGCCTTCATTGGCTTCGAAGCCGTCCATCTCGACTAGCAGCTGGTTGAGCGTCTGTTCACGCTCGTCGTTGCCACCGCCGAGGCCGGCGCCACGATGGCGACCGACGGCGTCGATTTCGTCGATGAAGATGATGCAGGGTGCATTCTTCTTGGCCTGCTCGAACATGTCGCGCACACGGCTGGCGCCAACGCCGACGAACATTTCGACGAAGTCCGAACCGGAGATCGTGAAGAACGGCACGTTGGCTTCGCCGGCAACCGAGCGGGCCAGCAGCGTCTTACCGGTACCGGGAGGACCGACGAGCAGCACGCCGCGCGGAATGCGACCGCCGAGCCGCTGGAACTTCTGCGGGTCGCGCAGGAATTCGACGATTTCTTCCAGGTCCTGCTTGGCTTCGTCGACGCCGGCGACGTCGTCAAAGGTGACGCGTCCGTGCGCTTCGGTCAGCAGCTTCGCCTTGGACTTGCCAAAGCCCATGGCGCCACGCGAACCGCCCTGCATCTGGCGCATGAAGAACAGCCAGACGCCAAGGATCAGAAGCATCGGAAGCAGGGTACCGATATAGCTGAGGAACCCGGACGAACCGTCGGTTTCCGGGCGAACCGTGACCGTCACGTCCTTGGCTTCAAGGCGCTCGGTGAGCGCCGTATCGACTGAAGGCGCGTAGGTCTGGAAGGTTGCGCCGCTTTCGGAATAGCTGCCGATCACTTTCGAGCCGGTGATCACGACTTCCTTGACGCGGCTCGCATCCACGTCTTTCAGGAACTGCGAGAACGGAATCTCGCGCGAGCCGGTGCGCTCCGTCGGCTGTTGGAACATGCTGAACAGTGCGATCAGCAGAAGCGCTATGATTGCCCAAAGGGCAAGATTACGAAAATTAGGGTTCATCGAACTCCCCGGAACCTGTCACGACCCGCGCATTTCGCGAGCCGCTGTCTTGCTCCCTAACATAGGGTTCTGGTGACGCATTGCCAAGGCAAACCGCCGGCTACCGTTCCATTTCTGTCAACAGATCGTGAACCGGCGGCGGAGGATAAGGCCCTCGCCCGAACAATCCGGCGATCCGATCGGCCATGATCCGGTCGAAACCCGGCAAAAAGGTGTCGTAGAGCCCGATCCGCGGCTCGATTGTGACGGATGCGACACTTTCGCCGTTCCCAGACAGGACCTTCGGCGCCGCAAGCGATGCACGGCCAGCAACGCCCGGTGGCAGGCCTGCGGCAATAAGTCTCTGCTGTTGTGGCCCGCCCCTGCCTTCTGCGGCGACGGAGATGGGCGTGCTTGTGCCGTTGTACACATGGAAGCGGCCGTCCCATGTTGCCGCCTTACCGCCCGCAAGCGTCAAGGTCGCCAGGCCCCGCGCCTCGCGATAGAGGTAGAGTCCGCTTGCGCGCAGGTCGAACACGCATCGTCCGGCCGTCATCCTGCCGGGCGTTGCCTCCTGCAGAAACACCGCTACCCGCTTCACCGTGTCGGCTGCGGGGATATGCGCGCGGCCGCCGACGACGGCCACCAGCGCGAGCAGCGCCCGCTGCCAATCGACGTCATCGCGATGGTTGGCGAGAGCAAGCGGGATCTCCACCACCAGGCCCGCATGCACGCGCACCTGGCGGGTGAGGAAGCCGGCAGCCCTTGCCGACGACCGGGCCCTGGCTCCAGCATCCCATGCCCCCTCCTCCGCCCGCGGCGATTGCGCCAGTTCGGTCCGGACGCGGACCCGCTCGAAAGTCGGATTGGCGTTGCTCGGGTCATCGAACCAAGTCACGCCGCGCGTCGCAAGAAAGGCGCGGATCGACGCCCGATCAAGACTAAGGAACGGCCGCAGCACCCAGACCCGGCGGTCGTAAAGGGTGGCGCTCGCCATGCCGGAAGCACCCGGCCCTTGCGCCCTTTCCGTCCGCATCAGGATCGTTTCGCACTGGTCGTCGCTGGTGTGGCCGGTGACGATGCAGCCGGCCTCAAACCGCTCGGCAGCATCCGCCAGCAACCGGTAGCGCGCCTCGCGCGCTGCCGCCTGAATGCCGGTCGGCGGCTTCGCGCCATCCCAACGCTTGATGAGGTGCGGAACGCCGATGCTTGCGCAGAACGCAGCAACACCGCGCGCTTCCTCGGCCGATTCCGGCCGCAGCGCGTGGTCGACCGTACATGCGGCCAGGGAAAATCTCTTGGGTTCGGCTGCCTCGATCGCCTCGTTCAGGGCGAGAAGCAAGCCCTTGGAATCGCTCCCACCGGACACGGCGACGAGGATGCGCGTTGGGCGAAGAAAGGAGGCAAGAAATCGTTTTGCCGTTTCGACAACGGCTGTCGGCGCGGGAGCCTCAGCAGCCAAAGCGGCTCTGCTCGCTCGTCACCTTCGCCTTCACCGCAGGCGAGGCCTTGGGATAGCGCTTGTTGACCTCGCCCAGCGTCGCGCAGGCGGTTTCCTTGTTGTCGAGCGCGCCGAGCGACATGCCGAGCTTCAGAAGCATTTCGGGCGCCTTCGGCGATTTGCCGTGGGCCTGATGCGCGTTCAGGAAAGTCTTTGCGGCGTCGCTGTATTTGCCTTGCGAATATTGGGCTTCGCCCAGCCAGAAGCTGGCATCGGCTGCCTTGTCGCCCTTCGGAAAGGCGGCCAGGTAATCGCCGAATTCCTGTTCGGCGGTGCTGTAGTCGCCCGAAAGCACATGACCGTAGGCCGACTGGTAGAGGTCGCCTGGATTGTCGAGAGACGCGGTCTGCTGGCTACCGGGATTGCTGTTCAGGCCGCCATCGGCGGGTGCGCCGGAATCAACGCCGGGAAGCGTGGCGTTTGCGCCAGGCCGCCCATCGGTCGTCGCTGCGACCGGATTGCCGTTCTCGTCGAAGACGATCTGCCCGAGTGTCGACGGCGGAGCCGCACCATTGCCGCCCTGGCCTGCTCCGGGCGAAACGCCGGAAGACGCCATGTCGTTGCCGCCGGCGCCCGGCGCCATGGTCTGGCTATCCGTCACCCCCGGGGTGACGGACGCCTGATCGCTGGTTTTCGGCGTCTGCAGAGCGCCGCTCTTCTTGGGGGAGGCCTTGCCGCTTTCCAGATCCTGGAAGCGGAACTCGTTGTCCTCCTGGAACTTCCGGATCTGCTCCTGCATCTGCAAGAGCTGGAAGCTCATTTCCTCGATACGCCCGTTGAGCGAGCGGATCTGTTCTTCGAGCTGGCCAATCCGTGCGGTTTCGGCCGACTGCACCTTCACGACGGGCAGGTTCTGCACGCCGCTGTTGGTCTCAGCCGTTCGGGCCAGCAGCCCTGAAAGAGGCATGGCGTTCGCCGTCTGGCCGAGACCCGCAAGGGTCGCAAGACCGATCAGGCCCGCCACGACAAATTTCTTCATTTCATTTGTCCTGTTCGAATACCGGTTGTCCCACCCTTGACCAGGGGCCCGCAATACATCTCGCCGAGTCATCTGGGTGATTGCCGCACAGTTTTCCAATTGCCCTGAAAAAGCAACGGAGTTCGGCCAAAGTGTGGTAAAAAAGCAAAGGGCGGCCGAGGGCCGCCCTTTTAATTTAGCGATCTGTGATCTCCGGAACACGCAGCGCCTCCTCGGATCACGTCGTGATTCCGGGCCACGCGATGCGCGCGGCCGCGGCATCATTACATGCCAGCGCCACCGAGAACGGTAACGGCGCGGCGGTTCTGCGACCAGCAGGAAATGTCGTCGCAAACGGCGACCGGCTTTTCCTTGCCGTAGGAGATCGTCTTCATGCGGTTCGACGGAACGCCCTGGCTGATCAGGTAGTCGCGGGTGGAAGCCGCACGGCGGGCGCCGAGCGCCAGGTTGTATTCGCGCGTGCCGCGTTCGTCGGCATGGCCTTCGATGGTGATCGCGTAGTTCGGGTACTTGGCGAGCCACTGGGCCTGACGAGCGAGCGTCTGCTGCGCGTCGGCGCGGATCGAGGTGGAGTCGGTGTCAAAGAAGATGCGGTCGCCGACATTGACGGTGAAGTCCTGCTGCGAGCCCGGCGTTGCCGAACCAGCGCCACCGAGACCGAGTTCGCCAGCACTGCCCGGCAGGTTCTTCTTCGATGCACAGCCAGCCAGGGCAAGCGTCATGACCAGGGCGATCATGACCGGGTTGCGAGCGATGGTCTGCATGCGGCCTGCGGCCGGGGTGTCAATTCGGCTCATACGCCGGTCTCCTTGAGAAGTGTCTGAATTCACGGTTGCCAGACTGTAACCGGAAGCGGTTAATCGCTATTCAACAGTTATGGTTAACAAATCGATAATTTCGGCTCGGGCCCTGCTAGACCAGCACTTTGCGGCGAGAAAGCGGCATCATTGCCACATTTTCCCGCCGCAAATCGGATCAGCCTGCAGCGGGATCAGGAAATAAGGACGCGGCTTTCCGCGGGCCTCCCGCCCTCGAGTGGACGAGAGGCGATCACGGTTATGGCTTTGGATCGCGAGACCCAAAGCCATCGTGAACTACTCGAGCAGCGGCGACCAGGCCGGGTCGGATGCGAAGCCCTGCGTCTGGATCAGTTGCTCGTTGTAACCCGACAGATCGATCGAGTAGAGCTGCGGTCCGCCCGAACCGGCACCCTGACGGAAGAACATCAGGACGCGGCCGTTCGGCGCCCAGGTCGGGCCTTCGTTGTGGAAGCCGGTGGTCAGGATACGTTCACCCGAACCGTCGGTCTTCATCACGCCGATCGAGAACTTGCCGCCCGACTGCTTGGTGAAGGCGATGAGGTCGCCGCGCGGAGACCAGACCGGCGTTGAATAGGAGCCGTCGCCGAAGGAGATGCGGCGCTGGCCGGAGCCGTCGGCACCCATGACGTAGATTTGCTGGCGGCCGCCGCGGTCGCTTTCAAAGGCGATCTGGCTGCCATCCGGCGAATAGGACGGCGCGGTGTCGATCGCCGCGGTGTTGGTGAGGCGCGTCGTGGTGCGCGAGCGCAGGTCCATGGTGTAGATGTTGGCGTTGCCGTCCTGCTGCAGGCTCATGATGACCCGCTGGCCATCCGGCGAGAAGCGCGGCGAGAAGGTCATGCCGGGGAAGTTGCCGACCACCTCGCGCTGTCCGGTCTCCAGCTGCAGCAGGTAGACGCGCGGCTGCTGGTTTTCGAACGACATGTAGGTGACTTCCTGGCGGTTCGGCGAGAAGCGCGGCGTCAGAACGATGTCGTTGGAATTGGTGAGCGCACGGGCGTTGAAGCCGTCCTGGTCCATGATCGCGAGCTGACGCTTGCGTGCCGTCTTCGGGCCGCTTTCGGCGACATAGACGATGCGGGTATCGAAATAGCCCTTTTCACCGGTAACGCTCTGGTAGATCGCGTCGGCGATGATGTGGGCCACGCGGCGCCAGTTTTCCGGCTGGGTGAAGAACTGCTGGCCGGTCATCTGCTTGTTACCGAACGTATCCCACAGGCGGAACTCGGCCTTCAGCCTGCCGTCGCCTTCCTGCGTCACGCGACCGGTGACGAGCGCTTGCGCGTTGATGACCTTCCAGTCTTCGAAACGCGGCGTCGCATCCGGATTGCTGATCTTCTCGATGAAGGCGCCCTTGTTGATCGGCGCGAACAGACCCGAACGCTTCAGGTCGGCTGCGACCACGTCGGAGATCTTCTGGCCGAGTTCGCCCTGGAGGAAGTCGGTAACAGCAATCGGCAGCGGTTCGACGTTGCCCTTGTTGATGTTGATTTCAACTTCAGCGTTCGCCGGCGTCACCGCCGCCACGACGGCGACTAACATGCCCGCGGCCACCATCATGGCGCGGATAAGAGAGACCTTGATCATAGAGACAAGCCTTTCAGCTTCGTACGAAGGGTTTGCAGGGGTGGTTTGCTATCCGGCATGGGTTCCAATCCCGGCAGCTCTAGAGTGCGAATTCCGAGGGGTCGAAGTTCAGCACGAGGGTATTCCATCCTTTTTCGCCCTCATATTTTTCAGGCGGCAGGTTCTGTAGCGGGGCCGAACGGCGGATCGCGCGCAAGGTGCTGCTTTCAACGGCACGGCGCGTACCTTCCGGACCGCCGGTTGCGGTAACCTCGGGCGTGCCGACGATATTGCCGGCCTGGTCGAGCTGCACGCGGACCGTGACGCGGACTTCCTCGACGCCGGTCAGGCCGGGGGTCAGCGACCAGTTGCCCTGGATCTGCCCCTTCACGCCGTCGATTTCGTTGGCGCTCAAGCCCACGCCGATCGTCTTCTTGCCGCCAAGGGCCGCCTCTTGCGTCGAGCGCTTGGCGCCACCGGCGGACGGATCCTGCCGGTTGAGCAGGGCGGCGATCTCGTCGGCGTTGAACTTGCTTTCCTCGGTGGAGGCGGCCTTCTTCTGTTCCTTCGGCGTTGCCTCGTTCTTGCGCTCAGGCGTCTTGGCGCTCTGGGCGGGCTTTTCGACCTTCGGCTTCGCAGCCGGCGTCGGCACCTTCTCGGGCAACGCTTCGGCTTCCGGGTTTTCGGCCGGCTTTTCTTCAGCCGGGGCCGGATCGGGCTTCGTCTCCGGCTTCACTTCCTGCTTGGGTTCCGGCAGGGCCGCAACTTCGGTCGCAGGCTCGGAAGCAGGTTTGGATTCCTCGACCTTCTTGATCTCCTGCTCGACCGGATCGGGCGTCGGCTCGGGCTTCTCGTTCTTTTCCGGAGAGGCCGTGGCTTCGCTCTTCGACGGCTTGGCGTTCGGCGTTGGCGGGGTCTTCAGGTCGGTATCGTTGTCGCCGACATTTTCAGCCGGCTGGTTCGTCTCCGGACGCTTGGTCGGAACCGGCGACGAATGCTCCTTCTTCGGTGCCTTCTTGTCGCCCTGCTGAACCTGCGTCATCTCCGAATAGGGAACGATGTCGACAGGCAAAGCCTCGACGTCGGCGACCTGGAAGTCAGCCGGGCTGCCAAGCGACACCAGCGCCCAGGTCAAGACCATGGCGTGGAGGACAGCAGATGTAGCGAGACTGCCCTTCATCGTGGACGATCACTTTTCCTGTTCTTGCAGCGTGACGAGGCCGAGGTTCTTGAACCCGGCGGCAGAGATGCGGGCCATGACCTTCATGACCGTGCCGTAGTCGGCATTGGTGTCGCCGCGCACATAGATGCGCTCGTTGTAGCCGGTAGTGGCAATCGCCTCGAGCTTCGGCACGACTTCATCGATGGCGATCGCGGTTTCCTGCAGGTAGATCTCGCCGGCCGGGTTGACCGAGACGGTGATCGGCTGCGTATCGGAATTCAGCGCCTTTGCCTGCGTTTCCGGCAGATCGATCGGCACGCCGACCGTCATCATCGGTGCGGCCACCATGAAGATGATCAGGAGCACGAGCATGACGTCGACGAACGGCGTCACGTTGATCTCGCTCATCATGGCTTTCTTGCCGCCGCGGCGACGACGTCCGCCACCCGAACCTTTGGCTCCGCCAACCGACATACCCATCAGCGTGGTCTCCGTACTCTCTGGCGATTACTGCGCGGCCTGGCGCGGGTTCTGGAGCTTCTCGTCGATCTGCCGCGACAGGATGGCGGAGAACTCGTCGGCGAAAGCTTCCATGCGTGCCGACAGCTTGCCGGCGTCGGCCGAGAACTTGTTGTAGGCGATAACCGCGGGGATAGCGGCGAGAAGGCCGATCGCGGTGGCGAGCAGCGCTTCGGCAATACCGGGCGCCACGACCGCAAGGTTGGTCGACTTAGAACCGGCGATCGCCTGGAACGAGGTCATGATACCGACGACCGTACCGAAGAGACCGATGAACGGCGCTGCCGAACCGATGGTCGCGAGCGAGCCGAGGCGGGCCTCCAGCGATTCCGATTCCCGGGCGAGCGTCACGTCCATGGCGCGGTCGATACGCATCTGCAGGCCGATCGGCGAGCGGGCGCCGCGCTCGAAGCTCTTCTTCCATTCGCGCATGGCGGACACGAAGATCGCGCCCATGCCGGCCGTCTGGCGGTCGGCGAGCGTGCGGTAGAGTTCTTCCAGCGACTGGCCGGACCAGAACACCTGCTCGAAGCTGTCGAGCTGGCGACGGACGCGCCCGTAGTTGAGCGTCTTGTCGACGACGATCGCCCAGGTCCAGACGGAGGCTGCGACCAGCCCCAGCATGACCAGCTTCACGACGAAGCCCGCTTGCATGAATAGCGACCAAAGGCTCACATCGTGTGTTGCCGCGGCCAATCCAACCTGTTCCATCGTCTTCAGTCCCCGAATCCAAACACCCGGCAAGAGCGGTTCATGCTCGTGACCGGGTAGCCCAAACGTCCTGTTTGCAAGAGTGCCCGGCACCGCCGCAGATCGCACCATCGCGACCTTAATTAGCTTTAGGTTGCCTTCTCTCCGTCAATTTTGGTCAAAGGATGACGTGCACTGCACAAATCCTGATGCGATGATTAAGACACCATTATGGTTAAGAGACCGTTACCGTTGTGTGTCTTTACAGCGTCACCTTCGGGGCGGAACTTACCCGCTACCGCCACGTTTCTTGACCACGACCCGATCCTCGACCGGACGTTGCGACAAGTTGCCATTCTCGCGATATCCTGACCTTGAAGACATCGGGTATGTCGATCTCCAGACAGGCCAGGGGCCGTGGACCATCCAATCGCGCTGCGGGTGATGAGAATGACCGAAACGGAAGACACCGCCACCAATCGGAACAAGGGCAAGCCGGCCCACGCGACATCGGAGGGTTCTGGAGCGACACCCGCGAAGTCTCGTCCGGCCACCCCTGAAGAGACGGTTGCCGGCATAACGATCACGCATCCCGAACGGCTGCTGTTTGACGGCGGCATCAGCAAACTGGATCTTGCCCGCTATTACGCAGTGGTCGCCGATCGCATGCTGCCCTACGCCGCCAGACACCTGCTGTCGCTCGTGCGCGCGCCGCAGGGGCTGAAGGGACCGCGCTTCTACCAGAAGCATGCCGGGGATGGTTTTCCCGAAGAGATCAAGGAAATGGCGATCACCGAAAGTTCCGGCGAAACCGAAAACTACATGTACGTGCACGATGCCGCCGGCCTGGTCGCCGCGGTGCAGATGGGATCGCTCGAATTCCACATCTGGGGTTCGCGGGTCGATGCGCTTGAAACACCGGACCGGCTGGTCTTCGACCTCGACCCGGACGAGGGCCTTGATTTCGGCATGGTCGAGACCGCAGCGACGGCGCTTCGCGATGCGCTCTCCGCCATCGGATTGGCATCAATGCCGATGGTTACCGGCGGCAAGGGCGTGCACGTGATCGTGCCCCTGGCAGAGCACGCCACCTGGGCGCAGGCCAAGGCCTTTGCCAAGACCTTTGCGCAAGGCTTTGCCGATCGCGAACCGGACAAGTTCATCGCCACCATGTCGAAGGAAAAACGGAAAGGGCGGATCTTCATCGACTGGCTGCGGAACGAGCGCGGCTCGACGGCGATCGCCCCCTACTCGACCCGCGCACGGGCCGGTTGCCCGGTCGCCACGCCCGTCAGTTGGGAGGAGCTTGCCGGTCTTGACGCCGCCAATAGCTTCCGCATGGCCGACAGTCTCGAACGGATCGAACGCGGCACAGATCCCTGGCGGGACTTCGCGAAGGCGAAGCAATCCTTGACCGACGAGATGCTGAAGAAGCTCGGCGTGGAAGCGGCGGAGTAGGCCCGCGCGCGTGCCGGGCGCCCCACACTAGGGTCCGGACTCAATTGCACCAGTAGGTGAAGGTGGCAGCGAT
>NZ_JTLA01000111.1:0-14055 GCF_000799055.1 Ensifer sp. ZNC0028 | reverse complement strand
CGGCGCGATGCCGGGGCCCGAGCTTGTACTGTTGCCGGATCGAGCCGTTAGACGAGGTCGAAACGGTCGGCGTTCATCACCTTGTTCCAGGCGGCGACGAAGTCGCGTACGAACTTTGCCTCTGCATCCGCTTGTCCGTAGACTTCGGCAATGGCCCGCAGCTGCGAGTTCGAACCGAAGACGAGGTCGATGCGGGTCGCCGTCCGCTTGACGTCGCCGGTTTTGCGGTCGCGCCCTTCGAAGACATCCTTCGCATCCGATGTCGCCGTCCAGGCCGTGCCCATGTCGAGCAGGTTGACGAAGAAGTCGTTGCTCAGCGTTTCCGGACGATCGGTGAAGACGCCGTGGGCGGTCAGGCCGTGGTTCGCGCCGAGAACGCGCAAGCCCCCGACGAGCACGGTCATCTCCGGCGCGGTCAGCGTCAGGAGTTGCGCGCGGTCGATCAGCAGCTCTTCCGGCGAAACGGCGTACTGGCCCCGCTGGTAGTTGCGGAAGCCGTCGGCGATCGGTTCGAGAACCGCGAAGGACTCGACATCGGTCTGCTCCTGCGTCGCATCCATGCGGCCCGGCGCAAAGGCAACCTGAATGTCGTGGCCGGCCGCTTTCGCTGCCTTCTCCACGGCTGCGGTGCCGCCGAGCACGATCAGGTCGGCGAGCGACACCTTCTTGCCGCCGGACTGGGCGTCGTTGAAGGCCTGCTGGATGCCTTCGAGCGTTTCCAGGACCTTGCCGAGTTCCGCCGGCTGGTTGACATCCCAATCCTTCTGAGGGGCAAGGCGGATGCGTGCGCCGTTGGCGCCGCCGCGCTTGTCCGAGCCGCGGAAGGTGGACGCGGATGCCCAGGCGGTGGAGATGAGCTGCGAGACGGAAAGGCCCGAGGCAAGGATCTTCGCCTTGAGCTCGGCGACATCCCTGGCGTCGACGAGCGGATGGTCGACGGCCGGAACCGGATCCTGCCAGATCAGCTCTTCGGAGGGGACTTCCGGGCCGAGGTAGCGGGCGCGCGGACCCATGTCGCGGTGGGTCAGCTTGTACCAGGCGCGGGCAAACGCGTCGGCGAATGCATCCGGGTTCTCGTAGAAGTGCCGTGCGATCTTCTCGTAGGCCGGATCGACGCGCAGCGCGAGGTCGGTCGTCAGCATGGACGGCGCGTGGCGCTTGGACTTGTCATGGGCATCAGGCACGGTGCCCGCACCCATGCCATGCTTCGGGGTCCACTGGTGTGCACCCGCCGGGCTCTTCGTCAGTTCCCATTCGTAGCCGAAGAGGTTCCAGAAGAAGTTGTTGCTCCACTTGGTAGGCGTCGTCGTCCAGGTGACTTCGAGGCCGCTGCTGATGGTGTCGCCGCCACGGCCGCTGCCGTAGGTGCTCGCCCAGCCAAGACCCTGTTCCTCGATGCCGGCCGCTTCCGGCTCGCGGCCGACATTGGCGGCATCGCCGGCGCCGTGGGTCTTGCCAAAGGTGTGACCGCCGGCGATCAGCGCCACGGTTTCCTCGTCGTTCATCGCCATCCGCGCGAAGGTCTCGCGGATGTCACGCGCAGCCGCCAGCGGATCCGGCGTGCCGTTCGGGCCTTCCGGGTTGACGTAGATCAGGCCCATCTGCACGGCGGCGAGCGGGTTTTCGAGATCCCGGTCGCCCGAGTAGCGCTTATCGTCGAGCCAGGTCTTTTCCGTGCCCCAGTAGATGTCTTCTTCCGGCTCCCACACGTCGGGGCGGCCACCGGCAAAGCCAAAGGTCTTGAAGCCCATCGATTCGAGCGCGACGTTACCGGTAAGGATCATCAGGTCGGCCCAGGAAATGCTGTTGCCGTATTTCTGCTTGATCGGCCAGAGAAGCCGGCGCGCCTTGTCGAGATTGACATTGTCCGGCCAGCTGTTGAGCGGCGCAAAGCGCTGCTGTCCGGCGCCGGCACCGCCGCGGCCGTCGCCGGTGCGGTAGGTCCCGGCGCTGTGCCAGGCCATGCGGATGAAGAGCGGGCCGTAATGGCCGAAGTCGGCCGGCCACCAATCCTGCGAATCGGTCATCAGCGCAGTGAGGTCGCTCTTCAGCGCCGTAAGGTCGAGCTTCTTGAACGCCTCGGTGTAGTCGAAGGCTTCGCCCATCGGATCGGACAGCGAGGAGTTCTGGTGCAGGATCTTCAGGTTGAGCTGGTTCGGCCACCAGTCGCGGTTCGAGGTGCCGGGCGATTGAGCGCTCGTCTGGGCTCCATGCATGACGGGACATTTGCCCGTCTTTTCGGCTTTCGCGTCCATTTTTATCTCCCTTCAAGATGACGTGAATTTTGGATGGGTCAGAGGAAAAGCGTCAGACGCGGGCCGGCAGTCAGCCGTGCGCGGGGCCCGGAATGTCCTGTGCCGTCGGTGGTTGTCGTTCCGCGAAGCGGTGTCGCCACTGGCTGCGTCTCCCTCATTGTGCCGCGGACTCTATCAAAGTGGTTCCATTAATTTAAGTTGGATTTCCTGATTGTGACGATAAGGCAATCCTATGGCTAATGGACGCGGCTCCGCAGGTGCATGCTTGCAGCCCTCCATGCATTTTTGATGACGTGCGACCGTTTGCCGATTGCAGCCGATACAAGAAAATTGTTGCACTGCACTCCCGCCAAACTTGCGGAAGAAAGCGCCAATGGTTAGTCACACCGCAACGACTCAAGAGCTTTCTATTTTTCGCGTGGTGAAAGGACAGACATCGTGGCTGAGACAGATACGAAGACCGGCAGTGGCCGCCGCAAGGCGCTCTGGGCTGCAGTCGCGGTGATCGCGATCGCGGCTGCCGGCGTAGCCGGCGGCAAGTTCATGCTTGAAAAGGCGGTCGGGACGTTCATCGCCGAGCGCGGCGGGAAGGCCGGCTCGGTTGAGGCGGATTTCTTCGGCCGCATCCATCTGCGCGACGTCACGCTTCCTTTCGCCGATGGCGTTAGCGCGCGCATCGCGGCAATCGACGGCCGCCCGAAGATCTTCTCTCTGAGCGGCAAGCTCGACGTGAAGGGCCTGGAGCTCGACCTCAAGGCCGCCAAGCTTTCCGTGCCGGCGGCAACGCTTGAAGATCCCGACTTTTTCGCCGCCGGCCTGACGGCAAGCGGGGAAAAGGCTGATCTGCTGAGGCGTATCGAGCGTTTCGCGGCAAAGCAGGTCTCCGCGCCGGAAGTCGCCGTCGTTCAGAACGTTGCAGGCGCCGAGCAGAAGACGGTCTACAAGGATGTTCGGCTCGAGGATATCGCCAGCGGCCGCGTTGCGCGCTATTCGGCGAGCGGTGCCACCTTCGCCTTTTCCATGGATCTTCCTGACGGCGAAGGGGCAACGAAGCGGGAGAAGATGGACGGCACCATGGGCGCCGTCACCGGTGAGAGCTTCGATGTGGCCTACATGGCCCGCATCTATACGCAGAAAGCCGGTCCCGAGGACAAGGAGCCGAAGCTGCTCTACGGCCCTATCTCGGTAAAGAACCTTGCCTTTGCCGACAGCAAGTCGCGTTTCGGCTATGACGAAGTGCGCAGCAGCGGCCTCAGCGTCCGCATGCCGACCGAGCCGCTTCTCGAAACGCTCGAGCAGCTCCAGGCGGTCAGCGACCCGGAAGCCCTGCCGCCGGCGGAACGCCAGGCATTCTTCAAGCGCATCCTTTCGCTGGTCGACATGCTGGCAAAGGGCGACATGGAACTGCTCGGCCTGAAGATGGAAGTGCCGGAGCAGGAAAGCGTCGAAGGCAAGCTCGTGAAGCTCGCCGTCGACAAGATGGCGTTCCAGCTCAACGGCCGCAGTTTCGATGGCACGATGAACGGTGTCACCGCGGGCGAGGGAACCGACTACTTCAAGTTTGCCGAAGCCAGCATCAAGGGTTTCTCCTGGGCTCCGACCATGGAGGCGCTGACGAAGCTAGCGGGCCTGAAGGAGGAGGAGTTCGAGACCTTCCCCTACACCACGCTGATGCCTGAATTCGGCACGATCAAGATCGCCGGGCTCGACGTGGATATGCCCGGCAGCGACCCGGCAGCCGTGACGGACAGCGAAACCGTCGAGGACGAGAGCGCGACCGAAACCGAGGTCGATCCGTCGGCCAACGCCGAACAGGCGCCGGAAGCCGAGCAGGTGCCGGATCAAGCGACGGACGGCGAAGCCGCCAGCGACGCGGCGGTCCCTGGCGATGCGGCAGAAGCCTCGACGTCCGAAGCGCCTGCAGAGCAGTCGGCGGATGAAGCCACCGATGGCGAAGCCGCGAGCGACGCGGAGATCGCCGGTGAAGTGGCGGAAGACCCGATGGCCGAGGCGCCGGTAGAGCAGTCGGCAGTGCCGTCCGTTCCGGAACGCGTTCGTTTCACGCTCGACACCTATGAAGTCGCACTGACGAAGCCGCGCAACGGCATTCCGACGGATGTCCGCGTCAGCTACCGCGATCTCAGCGTTCCGATCCCTGCGGACACGCAGGAGGAGGGCTTCAAGATGCTGCGCAAGATCGGCCTCGACAAGCTGGTCTTCTCGTCCAACGTCGAACTGTCGTGGGACGAGCCCAACGAGAACTTCGTCATCAAGCAGATTTCGCTTGATGGCAAGGACATGGGCAGCCTCTCCTTCTCCGGCGTCATGGGCGGCGCTTCGCAGGACTTCTTCTCCGGCGACCTGAATGCGGCGCAGATCGCGATGTTCGGTCTTACCGCCCGCGAAGTCACGCTCAAGCTCGAGGACAAGGGCATCATGGCCAAGGGCATCAAGCTCTATGCCGAAGATAACCACATGACTGAGGACAGCGTTCGCGGCCTGCTCGTGTTGATGACCAGCGCCGGCGTGCAGCATTTTGCCGCCACGCAGCCGAAGCTGCAGGACGCCGCAACGGCGTTCACCCAGTTCATCAGCAAGCCCGGCACCTTCACGCTGACGGTCAAGGCCAAGGATGAAGCCGGCGTCGGCGCGCTCGAACTGATGGGCGCTGCTGAAAACCCGGCGCTTCTGCTCGAGCAAGTCGATATCGAAGCGAAGGCGCAGTAAAAAATCGACCGCGGGCCGCATCGTCTGATGCGGCCCGCCTTGCTTCAGTCTCTGGGCGCCTGAAGGAAATCCCGAAGCGCCATCAATTCTTCCTGCCCGATCTCGTCTCCGCCCCTGATGTAGAGGGCCCGGACATCCGCTTTCTGCCCCGCAAGATAGTCGACCAGTTGCTCGGTGAGTGCCAATGGGCGGGCCGGATCGTCCTGGCCGCCGGTGACGAGGATCCGTTTGCCCTGAAGTTCGGCGTTGCCGGGCGGCACCCACGATACGAGGGGATGCAACAGCGCGGTTCGCTCGAACAGATCAGGATATTTGACCAGGAGTGTGGCGAGTTGGGTCGCGCCGGTGGCGTAGCCGATGCCATAGACGGCTTGGCGCGGACACAGGCGCCGCCTGTTGCCGATCGCGTGCGCCAGGTCTTCCACGGAGGCTGCGAGTGCCCGCATATTGCACAAGCCGTCGCCGATCGCAGATGAGCGCGCCTCGTCGCTTTCGCCTGCGCCTTGGTTGACGAAGACCAATTGGGAACCCGGCAGCGTATGGGCGATCAGCTGGGCGACCGCATCGTTCGGAGCGTGGTCGCAGAACGCGAAAACGACCGGGGCGTCGGGGCTGAACGGTTCTCTCTGTTCGCTGGACGATGAGATTGTCATGTTTGCCGCTCCCTTCTGGGAGACCGAAGGGCCGAGGTGGCAAGCATTCACGCCTGCCTGATCTCCGCCAGCACCCATGTGCTTCTCCCGATGAAAGGATCGGCGCATTCATAACCAAAATGAATAGCAATAATATTGACAATATTATTTCATTTTCAGAAATTATAACGCATGAGCGATTTGAGCGATATCCGGGTTTTCCTGGCGGTGGCGAAGCAGCGGAGCTTTACCGCCGCGGCGCGTCAGCTTTCGATGACGGCGCCGAGCGTCACGCGCGCCGTCAGTGCCTTGGAAGCGGATCTCGGCGTTCAGTTGCTGCTGCGTACCACACGCCAGGTCTCGTTGACCTCTGCCGGTGCGGTCTATGCGGCGCGCATCGAGCCCCTGATCCATCAGTTCGACGAGGCGCGGGAGGACCTGCGTGAGCAGCATGGCGATGTCGCCGGGCTGATCCGCCTCAATGCGCCGCTGTCGCTTGGCCAGCATATCCTGCCGGACATTGTCACCGGCTTTCGCGCCGAGCATCCGGGCACGCGGATTTCGCTGTCCCTGACCGACCGGCTGATCGATATCGTGACTGAGGATTTCGACCTTGCGGTGCGGGTGTCGGAGCCGCCACGCGACAAATCCACGATCTGGCGCCGGATCTGTCCCGTGCGGCGCGTGCTCGTTGCCTCTCCCGGTTACCTCGCCAGGTTTGGAACCCCGCAGACGCCGGATGATCTCGATCCCCACGGTTGCCTTGCCTATGACGGAGAGGCGGTGGCCGAGAGCTGGGAACTCTCGTCCGAAGGCCGGACGCGAAAGGTGAGGGCGGGCCAGTCGCTCGCCGCCAACAACGGCGAATTCGTTGCCAGGCTTGCCGAGAACGGCGAGGGCATCGCGCTTCTGCCGCTCTTCATCGTCGAGGACGCGCTGGCGCGGGGCGCGCTGGTTCAGATCCTCAACGGGTGGGAGGCGCCGCAGCTGTGGCTGACCTTGTATTATCCGCCCTATGAACGGCTGCCGCTCAGGGTTGCCAAGTTCTCCGATTTCTTCGAGAGCTACGTCACCGAGACGCGGCCGCTTTGAAGCGTTGGGATCATGCGGCAGGACCTCAAAACAGCGCCGTTTGCGGCCAAATGTGAGCAAAGGATACAAGAAATTACCGGCAGCACACCCCATGTTTTCCCGGATATGAGCGGTAATGGCGAGATGCCCCCTTGCGTCGGGTCCTTCGCGTATCGAAGCGGATTGCACGCGTGCAATGAATTCCATCGCCAGAAGGCGGGGGTGGACGAAAGATGACAGAGCCAAGTGGCATTGGAGCGTATTTCGGCGAGCCGAAGGCGCCGTTTCTCATGGTGCGGCCGGTACGGGACGCCCGGTTTTCGGTGACGCGTCTGCAGTGCCGGCTGAACGGAGAACTGAGCCGCATCGTATCGCTGCCGGCCGACGACGCCTATTTCCTGATGTTCTATTTCAAGGATGTCATGCATTGCGACCTGGTGCCGGGCGAAAGCGAAGGTGACATTCGCCACTACCGGCAGGGGTCGATCTGTCTCGTCGATCTCGCTGAGGGCGCCAGTATCCGGCTTGTCAGCGATCTCGACTCCCTCGCCTTCCATCTGCCGCGCGCCTTGTTTCGTGAAGTCTGCGAGTTTTCGCATGCTCCGGCCGCCACCAGTCTCAGGTGCCGTCGCGGCGAGGTCGACGACGTCATGCACAATCTTGCCTTGGCGCTGTTGCCGCTTCTTGCCGAGGGCGAGGGGCAACCGGGTGCGGTGTTGCAGCACATCGCCGTCGCCATCTGCGCACATCTTCTGCATTCCTACCCGGATCGCGCCATCGCATCCGGCGGCCCCGATCTCTCCGTATGGCAGGAGAAGGCGGCCAAGGACTTCATGATCGACCATTGGGCCAAGGACTTTTCGTTTGCGTCAGCAGCGGCGTCTGCGAACCTTTCGGAGGAGGATTTTGCCGCGGCTTTTGCATCCGTGACCGGCCAGACGCCGCAAGAGTGGTTGATGCGCTACCGGATCGGTCGCGCCAAGCGCTATCTCATCGAAGAGGGATGGTCGCTGGGCAAAACCGCAACCAGTTGCGGCTATGCCGACGAGGCCCGGTTCATCGAAGCCTTTCGCGAGGTGACGGGCGTGACGCCCGCCGTCTGGCGCGCGCGCTGGCTGCAGTGAGGGTATGATGCTGACCTTTGACGCTCGGCGATGCATCGCTGGATTCGCCTCTTCATTGCGACAGTCAACCGTTGTAGCATCCGCCCGGCCGCTGAAGCGGGCGGCTGAGCTGGAAATCGGGAGACCCTGACCGATGGCCTTGCAAGAGGGAATGAGCGCAGACGAACGCACACCGCGTCCTATCGTCAAGCGGATCAGCGCCGGCGACATTACCGTCACGAGAACCTTTTCGGATCGCTTCGACCTGGAAGTCGGGCCGCTGATCCCGGTCGCCGATGCCTTCAACGTCATTGTCCAGATGCGTGACTTCGAGGCGCACCGCCTGTGGCGGCGCGGCGAACTTGTTTATGAGGGTGGGCACCCGAAGGCTTCGCTTGCGATCACCGACCTTCGCGACCAATGGCAGTGCCATCATCTGTCGCCCTTCGACAATGTCCGCTTCCACATCCCCTTTGCCTCGATGCGCAGCTTCACGGAAAGGGCCGGGCGCGGTGAATATGTGTCGCTTTCTCCCGTACAGGGGCGTGTAGATCCCGTCATGTTCGGCCTTGCCCAGGCGCTGCTGCCTTCGCTCGACGAGCCGGACCGGGCTAATCTGCTGTTCGTCGAACAGATCAATCTTGCCGCATTGGCCCATCTCAGCCAGGCCTATGGCGGCCTGCACTTCCCCGTCGACAAGAAGGGGACGCTGGCGCCATGGCAGGAAAGGCTGGCGACGGAATTTCTGGTCGCCCATTTCAACAGGCCGTTCTCGATCGGCGATCTCGCTGCCCAGTGCGAGCTATCGCGCAGCTATTTCAACAAGGCCTTCAAGGAGAGCTTCGGGCGCACACCGTCCAGGTGGCTGTCCGAATATCGGATCGCGCGGGTCAAGGAGTGTCTGCTTCGGGACACACCCCTTGCTGAAATCGCAATCCATTGCGGCTTTGCCGACCAGAGCCACATGACCCGGGTTTTCACCGGCCAGACGGGGGAAACGCCGGCGCGCTTCCGGAAAAAGAACCGGTCGGTCATCGTCGCTGTGGACCGACCACCGCAATAACATGGAAAGAGGGCGCGCCCTCATGCAAAATTTTCAAAACAGATGAAAAACGTGCAAGAATGATGCGGCGACCGGGGCAATCATAGGGCCGCTCCTGCAAACGATTTGGTGAACCCGAGAGTGAATTCCGTGCACGTTTTCCATGCGCACGGCGATCCGCATTCTACGTTTTCGTCATCGCGGCAGGAAGCTTTGCGAATGGTTTCGGCACATAGGAGCGAAGACGATGACGAATGTTTCCGCTGCCTCGGCCGGAACGCGACCGCGCGACAGTCTCGGATGCTCGCTCGATCAGCTTGATGACGACAGGACGATCGACGGCCGCGACATGGTCTTCCACCGCAAGCGGTCGACAGCGGGACCGCCGGGCCAGGTCAGGACACCTGGCAACGGGCGGGGTTATCTGATCGGCCTGTCGCTTGTCGGCGGTCATAGCCGCCGGGTTTTCGGAGCGCACCACTCAGCCATCCAGGAGTTCAGCCAAAACTCGATCTACGTCAGGAACTTTTCCGACGATTACAAGGCCGATCTCAAAGGGTCGTTCGATTTCACCTTGCTCGAAATCGGCCACGGAGCGCTCGAGCGCATCGCAGATGCGGCAAATGCCTCCGGCGTCAACGAGCTTCGGTCCGTTTCTGGCTCGCCGGATCCTGTTCTCGGCGGCATGCTCGGCGCTTTGTTTGCGTCGGTGGACGGCTATACGGATCGAAGCGCGCTGTTTGTCGACCAGCTCTCGGTGGCGATCGGCGTGCATATGGTCCGGCAGTACGGCAATGGCCGTGGCGAGAGCCTGGCCGGAGGACGCAGGCTTTCGCAGCGCTGCCAGGCAAAGATCCGCGATCTGGTGCAATCCCGGCTGGATGACGAGCTGACCGTCGAGGAATTGGCTGCGACCTGCAACCTGTCGCAGGCGGCTTTTCTGCGTGCCTTTCGCGAGACCATGGGCAGCACGCCCTATCGTTGGTTGCTGCAGCAAAGGATCGAAAAGGCCAAGGATCTGCTGCAGTTCTCGCCCACATCCTTAAGTGAAATTGCCGTCGTCTGCGGCTTTTCGGACCAGAGCCACTTTACCCGGGCCTTTGCGCAGGCCGCGGGTGCCACGCCGCGCCAGTGGCGGCGCAGCCGGCAGTCGTAACCCTCTGAAACTGCACGCGCCCTGCCGGCTGAAGGCGAGCGAAATTTTCAAAAATCCACCTTTGGCGACAAGAACGGGTCGCCGGTCGGCGGCATAGTTGGGCTTCTCCAATCGGAGTTCAGTTTCAACAGTAAGAGGTCACGACCATGTCTGCGACAGCGACCCCCGGCAAACTCCTCGTCTCGCCCAAGGACCACACCCTGATCATGATCGACTTCCAGTCGCAGATGTCTTTTGCGACCAAGTCGATCGACGCGGTGCTCCTGCGCAACAACGCAGCACTCGTCGCCAATGCGGCGGCGGGTTTCGGCGTTTCGACCATCCTCACGACGGTTGCCGAAAAGACCTTCTCCGGCCCGATGTTCTCCGAGATCACCGATGCCTTCCCGGGCCAGAAGCTGCTGGATCGCACCTCGATGAACACCTGGGAAGACGCGGCCGTGATCGAAGAGGTCAACCGCATTGGCAAGAAGCGCCTCGTCATGTGCGGGCTGTGGACCTCGGTCTGCATCGTCGGCCCGACACTTTCGGCGCTCGATCAGGGCTTCGAGGTCTATGTCATCGCGGACGCCTGCGGCGACGTTTCGGACGAGGCGCACGAGCGGGCGATGGACCGCATGGTGCAGGCCGGCGTCCGACCGATGACCTCGCTGCAATACATGCTCGAGCTGCAGCGCGACTGGGCGCGCACCGAGACCTACGACATGACCACCGGCATCGCCAAAAAGTTCGGCGGCTCGTACGGCCTCGGCATCATCTACGCCAAGTCGATGTTCGGCGCGTCCGAAGGCCACTGACAGAACGCCTCCGCGCTCTAGATTAACGCTCTGGCCGCCGCGCTGCGGCCGGAGCGGCACCTTTATCCCGTGAAGGAGTTGTGGCGATGAAGATGTACCTTCTCTCGCTCGGAGCCGGGCTGCTCGTCGGCGTCATCTATGCGCTGCTCAATGTCCGCTCGCCGGCGCCGCCGGTCATCGCGCTGATCGGTCTGCTCGGCATTCTCATCGGGGAGCAGTCCGTGCCCCTGGTCAAGCGCGCCCTCTCGGGCGAGCCGGTCAACCTCTCCTGGTTCAATCGGCAGTGCATGCCACATGTGTTCGGCCATCTGCCCGGTGGGCAGGCCGCGGCTAGCGTGGTGAAGGATGTAGCCGGCAACGACGAGAGGGCCTGACGATGCCGACAAGACGCTCGT
Organism: Ensifer sp. ZNC0028; assembly: GCF_000799055.1. NCBI lineage: Bacteria > Pseudomonadati > Pseudomonadota > Alphaproteobacteria > Hyphomicrobiales > Rhizobiaceae > Ensifer > Ensifer sp. ZNC0028. The sequence goes on along the minus strand of NZ_JTLA01000111.1, from coordinate 2,877 downwards.
TCCTCGGTGCAGCCTCGTCCCTGGCGCTGCCCGCGCTCTTCTCGTCGGCCCGTACCGCCGGCGCCCAACAGACCGGAGATACCTCGATGACGCCCGACCTGATCCTTCACAACGGCCTCGTGACGACGCTTGACCGCGCCAACCCGACGGCCACCGCCGTTGCCGTTAAGGACGGCCTGATCCTCGCTGTCGGTGACGACAGGACGATCATGGCGCTGGCAGGCTCAGGCACCAGGACCATCGACCTCAAAGGCAAGCGCGTCCTGCCGGGCTTGAACGACAACCATACCCACGTCGTTCGCGGCGGCCTCAACTTCAACATGGAGCTGCGCTGGGACGGCGTGCGCTCGCTCGCCGATGCGATGGACATGCTGAAGCGGCAGGTGGCGATCACGCCGGCGCCGCAATGGGTGCGCGTCGTCGGCGGCTTTACCGAGCACCAGTTCGCCGAAAAGCGGCTGCCGACGATCGACGAGATCAATGCGGTCGCGCCCGATACGCCGGTGTTCCTGCTGCATCTCTATGACCGGGCTCTGCTCAACGCCGCGGCGCTCCGCGCCGTCGGCTACACCAGGGACACGCCGAACCCACCAGGTGGCGAGATCACGCGCGACGCCAGCGGCAACCCGACCGGGCTGCTCTTGGCCAAACCCAATGCCGGCATCCTTTATTCGACGCTTGCCAAGGGGCCGAAGCTGCCCTTCGACTATCAGGTCAACTCGACCCGTCATTTCATGCGCGAGCTCAACCGGCTCGGCGTCACCAGCGTCATCGACGCCGGCGGTGGCTTCCAGAACTATCCGGACGACTATGCCGTCATCCAGAAGCTCTCGGACGAAGGCCAGATGACGGTGCGGCTTGCCTACAACCTCTTCACCCAGAAGCCGAAGCAGGAGAAAGACGACTTCCTGAAATGGACGTCGTCGGTCAAGTACAAGCAGGGCAACGACTATTTCCGCCACAACGGTGCCGGCGAGATGCTGGTGTTTTCGGCTGCGGACTTCGAGGACTTCCGCGAGCCGCGCCCGGACATGCCGCCGGAGATGGAGGGCGAACTCGAAGAGGTCGTGCGCATTCTTGCCGAGAACCGCTGGCCCTGGCGGCTGCACGCCACCTATGACGAAACCATCACCCGTGCGCTCGACGTCTTCGAGAAGGTCAACCGGGATATCCCGCTTGAGGGCATCAACTGGTTCTTCGACCACGCAGAAACGATCTCCGACCGCTCGATCGACCGGATCGCCGCCCTTGGCGGCGGCATCGCCACCCAGCATCGCATGGCCTACCAGGGCGAATATTTCGTCGAGCGCTATGGCCACGGTGTGGCGGAAGCCACACCGCCGATCAAGCGCATGCTAGAGAAGGGCGTCAACGTCTCGGCCGGCACCGATGCCACCCGTGTTGCCTCCTACAACCCCTGGGTCTCGCTTTCGTGGATGGTGACCGGCAAGACAGTTGGCGGCCTGCAGCTTTATCCGCGTGCCAATTGTCTCGATCGCGAGACGGCGCTTCGGATGTGGACCGAGAAGGTGCAGTGGTTCTCGAACGAGGAAGGCAAGAAAGGCCGGATCGAGAAGGGACAGTTTGCCGACCTGATCGTGCCGAACAAGGACTACTTCTCCTGCCCCGAGGATGAGATCTCGTTCCTGACGTCGGAGCTGACTGTCGTCGGCGGCAAGGTCGTCTATGCGGCCGGAGATTTCACCGCACATGACGAGAACAAGGTGCCGCCGGCGATGCCCGACTGGTCGCCGGTCAAGACCTTTGGTGGCTATGCCGCCTGGGGCGAACCCAACGGTGCGGGCAAAAACTCGCTGCGGCGCACCGCGATCACGTCCTGCGGCTGCGCCAGCGATTGCGGCGTCCATGGTCACGACCATGCCGGCGCCTGGACGTCGAAACTTCCGATCGCCGACCTCAAGGGCTTCTTCGGTGCGCTCGGCTGTTCCTGCTGGGCGGTGTAGCGGAAGGGAGACGAAAAATGCGGACGATAGCCGGTACCGTGGCGATGGCCGCGGTCTCACTCCTGATCAACGCATCGCTCGGACCGAAGGGTGCCTCTGCCTCGCCAACCGAGGGCCTCCGGCACCCTTCTGCTAAAGTCGTCGTGAACCATCCACCGGCAAAGCACGGGGCCTATTACCAGGGCATATCCCAGAGCGCGATCACGCCTTTGAAATGGCTGAAAACCCGATGAGGGCGGTTTTTCCGCCCATCAAGCCGACTGACAAGGAAACGAAAGATTGAGCCTCTCTTCCCTCGAAAACCATCTCGCCGCTCGCCTTCGACCGGGCCGTTCCGGCAACCCCGTCATGTTCGTCGGATTGCTGGCGCTCTGCTCGGCTTACATTCAGGGACCCTTGATGAAAATCTTCGACTTCCCGGGCGCACTTGCCGAGATGGAGCATTTCGGCCTCCATCCGGCGCCGCTCTTTGCGGTCGGCGTCATCGTTTTCGAGCTTGCGATGTCGGCGCTCATTCTCTCGGGCCTTTATCGCTGGGCGGCGGCAGGCGCGCTTGCGGCCTTCACGCTCGCCGCCACCTTGCTTGCCTTCCGCTTCTGGGAACTGCCGTCCGGCATGGAGCGTGCGATGGCGACAAACGGCTTCTTCGAGCATATCGGCCTTGCCGGCGCCTTCGTGCTCGTTGCACTCTATGATCTGCGCGAACGTGCATTCACGGGGAGGGGCGGCCAATGACGCAGGCAGCGACCAACAATGCCGGCACCTTCGCGCCCTTGCGCCAGAAGGTCTTCGCCGTCCTCTGGGTGGCGACGATTATCGGCAATACCGGCAGCTTCATCCGCGATGTCGCCAGCTCCTGGCTTGTCACTGACCTGTCGGCAACCCCCGCTGCCGTCTCGATGATCCAGGCGGC
>NZ_JTLA01000110.1:0-76081 GCF_000799055.1 Ensifer sp. ZNC0028 | reverse complement strand
GAGTTGCGGCTTTGAGGCAAGCTCCAGGAAAAGTGCGAAGCGGTTTCCGTTCGGAGTTGCGCCCTTGAGGCAAGCTCCAGGAAAAGTGCGGACGCGTTTCTGGCTGCAGGCAACCCGAATACAAATCATGCCAAGCCGCGTTGCGGCTGGCTGCGCCTTACGCGCCTTTGCGGATGAGGAACCGGTGGCCACCGTCGGCGGGTGCGGTCTCTTCGAGCTTGTGGCCGTCCTCGTTGCAGAAATGCGGAATGTCGATCACGGCCAGCGGGTCGGTGGTCGTAATCTCCAGCAAAGCGCCTGGCGCCAGCGAGGTCATGCGTTTGCGCGTCTTCAAAACGGGAAGGGGGCATTTAAGCCCCCTCAGGTCGTAGACGATCTTTTGTTCGTCCGGCATCAATTGCCCCAGATCTTCCAGAACGGGCGCTTCTTCGGCGGCTCTTCCGTCAGAACCGGCGCCTCGGCGGTCGCATCGGCTGCCGGCGTCGTTGCCGTGGTCACGGCAGCGGCCTGCTGCTGGGCGGCGGGAGCCGCTGCTTTCGCCTGCTTTGCGGTCGTTGCCGGAGCCGACTGCGCCTGCGGCGCGGCGGTTGCCTGCTGGTCCGGCGTCACGACGACGGGAGCCGGCATCTGCAATTCCGGTTCGCTCTTCGAGAACAGGCTCCAGAAGGATTTCTTCGGCTCTTCGACGGCTGCCTGCATCACCGGCTGCGGAATGGGATTGGCGGCGGGGACGGGGACGTGCTTGCCGCCATCGGTCGCCTTTTCGAGTTCCTTCTTCTGGAGCTCGACAGCCACCTTGGTTTCTTCCGCTTCCTTCTGATCGGCGAGCTTCTTTTCGAGATCGCTCGCCTTCATCATCTTGCCGGCGTCAAGCGAGTTGCCGGTCGGGGCATAGGCGAGCTCGCGGCCGACGCGCTGCTTGGCGACGATCGCCTTGCGCTCGGCCTCGCTCGGCTCGTACCAGACCATGCCGTCATACTTCTTCATGGCCTTGTCGTAGTCTGTCTGATAGCTCTTCTCGAAGGTCGACATGGCGACCTGCAAGGCCGGCGGCGTCGACATGGCCGGGCACTGTCCACCCGGATTGAACGGGCCGGAGGCCTGCTGGTTGAAGACGTACTTCTTTTCGCAGACGTTGACTTCCGGCGGACGCTTGGTGACTTCGAACTGGTCGTAACCGACCTTCAGCATTTTCCAGAAGTCGATATTCGGGTTGTCGCGGTGACGCGCCATGTTTTCCGCGGTCATGCGGAAGGGGAACGCCTGCAGCTGTACGCTCTCCTGGCCGCCCTTGAAGCTGTCGCGGGCGAGCGCGAAAATCTCGATCATCTGCTCGTCGGTCATCGAGTAGCAGCCCGACGACGAGCAGGCGCCGTGGATCATCAGGTGCGTGCCCTGGCGACCGTTCGCCTTGTCGTAGGCGTTGGGATAGCCGGTGTTGATCGCCAGATAATAGTTGGAGTTGGGGTTCATCTGGCGGGGGAAGAGCGGGTAGAAACCTTCCGGCGCCTGCCGGTCGCCTTCCTTCACCTTGGGGCCGAGCTTGCCGGACCAGGCGCAGATCTTGTAGGTCTTCAAGAGCTGGAAACGGTTGGCCGTGTTGGCCTTCCAGACCTCGAGCGTGCCTTCTTCCTTGAAGATGCGCAGCGCGATCGGCGCCTGCTTCTGCATGCCGAGTTCGGTCATCTTTCTGACCATCGGCGCAGAGACCTGGTACTCGGTCTTGTTCTTGACGGACTTGATATCGACCGACGTCGTCGCATCCAGCGCTTCGTTGGTGCAGCCGGCAAGTGTGGCGACAATGGCGGCGGAAGCTAAAAGGTTCCAGAAACGCATCAGCAGAGGCCCGTTCAAACCCAAACTCGACTAGGATAGCCCAGTCCGCGAGGGTGGGCCCTTTAGAGAATCACTAAGCGATTATACTTCACGAATTCTTAACCCTGCAGGGTGGCCCTGCCGATGCGCTGTTCATGACCTCATGAATATGGCCAAGATTTGGCCACACTCCGCTTTGCAGTTGCGAAACACGCTGCCGCAATCGCGGACCATGGAGACCGGCGAGGGGAAAGGCGTGGGGTTTTCGCCCCGTTCCCGCCTAAGGACTGCCGATTGAGGCTTAGAGATTACGGCCGATATTCAGGTATTTCTGCCGGCGATCGGTGCGCAACTGGTCGCCATCGCGTCCGGAAAGTTCCTTGAGCGCGTCGGCGATCACGGTTCCGGTGCGACCGATGACCGCATTCGGGTCGCGGTGTGCGCCGCCGACGGGCTCCTGGATGATGCCGTCGATGACGCCGAGCGCCTTCAGATCCTCGGACGTGATCTTCATGTTGCTGGCCGCTTCCTTGGCGCGGGTGGAATCGCGCCACAGGATCGAAGCAGCGCCTTCCGGCGAGATGACGCTGTAGATCGCATGCTCCAGCATGTAGACGCGGTTGCCGGTGGCGATCGCAATCGCGCCGCCGGAGCCGCCTTCGCCGATGACGACGGTGACGATCGGCACGCGAACGTTGAGGCACATCTCGGTGGAGCGGGCAATCGCTTCCGCCTGGCCGCGCTCTTCGGCGTTAACGCCAGGATAGGCGCCGGCGGTATCGACCAGCGTGATCAGCGGCAGGCCGAAGCGATCGGCCATTTCCATGACGCGGATCGCCTTGCGGTAGCCTTCCGGACGGGGGCTGCCGAAATTGTGCTTGATGCGCGACTTCGTATCGTTGCCCTTTTCCTGGCCGAGAACGGCGACCGGCATGCCGCGGAAACGCGCAAGGCCGGCCTGGATGGCGTCGTCATTGGCGAAGTTGCGGTCGCCGGCAAGCGGCGTGAACTCGGTGAAGAGTTCTGCTGCATAATCCAGGAAGTGTGGACGCTGGGGGTGGCGGGCGACCTGGGTCTTCTGCCACGGCGTCAGCTTGGAATAGATCTCGACCATCGCGTCGCGGACGCGCGTCTCCAGGCGTTCGATCTCATCCGAAGTGTTCACGCTCTCGTCTTCGCCGGCGAGCTTCTTCAATTCGAGAATCTTGCCTTCGAGGTCGGAGATGGGTTTTTCGAAATCGAGATAGTTGTGCATGAGATGCGTTTCCGATCATTTTGCGACAAGGGTCTGCGGGCCGAAACCAGCCTGCCCGGCGGTCCTAATCCTGTTTTTTCGCCTGTTTGGCAAGAGGGTGATGGTTTTGCACGAGGTTGTGCAGCCGTTCTTCCAGCACATGCGTATAGATTTGTGTCGTGGAAATGTCCGAATGCCCCAGCAGTTCCTGCACCGCGCGAAGGTCGGCGCCATTGGCGAGCAGGTGGCTGGCGAAGGCATGCCTGAGCACGTGCGGGGAGATCGTGGCGACCCTTATGCCGGCGCGGGCCGCAAGCGATTTCAGGTCGCGCGCAAAAACCTGGCGCGGCAGGAAGCCCTGCTTGCCCGAGGAGGGAAAGAGCCACGGGCTCTCGCGGTTGCCAGTTTCGTCGCGCGCCATCTCGTCGGCGAGCGCCTCGCCATAGGCCCGCATGGCCCGGATCGCCGCCTGCGACAGCGGCACGAGGCGGTCCTTGTTGCCCTTGCCGCGGATGACGAGGAAGCGGCCGTTCTGGGCAAGCACGCTTGCCGGCAGCGACACAAGTTCGCTGACGCGCATGCCGGTCGCATAGAGCAGTTCGATCAGCGCATGCATGCGCAATCGGACGAGGCGATCTTCGCCGCTGCCCGCCGCCTCGGTCTCTGCCTGGCCGATCAGCCGTGAGACGTCGTCGACGCTTAGCGTCTTCGGCAGGCTGCGTCCCTTTTTCGGTGCGTCGAGGATCCCGGTCGGGTCGTCGCCGCGCATGCCTTCGGCGTAGAGGAACTTGTAGAACTGCCTGAGTGCCGAAAGCCGCCGCGCCTGCGAGGATGCCTTGAAGCCCTGGCCGGCGAGATGGGCGAGATACCCGCGAAGATCGTCCGGTGTCGCTGCCGTCAGCCCGGTTCCAAGCGTGCGCAGGTGCGAGGAGGCATCTTCGAGATCACGCTCGTAGGATTGCAGCGTGTTGACCGCGGCACCTCGCTCGGCGCTCATCATTTCGAGGAAAGCCTCGACATGGGCGGCGGAAAGATCGCTCATTGGGTCTTGTTCACCCGTTCGGACGGGATCTTCACGGTGACGTCGCGCTCCGTCGGCTCGACGAAGGTGACGAGAGAGATCATCGTGCCGTACACTATCCCGGCTATAACGGCGCAGAAGAACAGGAACCGGAAGAGGGTCGGCATTTCAATCTCCTCTGCATGTGCCTTTCGATCGAAGCGGACGCAAGGATACATGCAGGCGTTCAAACGGCCAGTGCGTTTCAGCGCCCGGAATGAGCGCGCGACGCCGTGGCGGGTGCCAGACCTATATGAACGCCGCTTCCGCCGAGTTCAAGAACCGTGAGCGGACGCGCGCGACGACTTGACGCTACACCCTGATTTGTCGATACCGAAAGGGAATGGGGAATAAGAAGTCCAATGAACGACGTGATCGAACCGGTTTCCGCAACGCTTGCCGAGCGGGCGAAGCTTGTACTCGGTAAACGCAATCTCGTGTTCATCGGCCTGATGGGCGCCGGCAAATCGGCGATCGGTCGCTTGACGGCTCAGGCGCTCGGCATTCCCTTCGTCGATTCCGACCATGAGATCGAGCGCGTCTCGCGCATGACGATCAGCGATCTCTTCGCCCGCTATGGCGAAGACGAGTTCCGGGCACTCGAAACGCGGGTGCTGAAGCGGCTCTTGCGCAGCGGGCCGCGCGTGGTCTCGACCGGTGGCGGCGCCTATATCAACGAGCGTTCGCGCCGCCAGATCAAGAAGGGCGGCCTGACGGTCTGGCTCAATGCCGAACTCGACGTGCTCTGGGAGCGGGTCAACAAGCGCGACACCCGGCCGCTGCTGAAGACCGAGAACCCCAGGCAGACGCTCGAAAACCTGATGAATGCGCGTTACCCGATCTATGCGGAAGCGGACCTGACGGTGCTGTCGCGCGATGTGAAGAAAGAGACGATGGTCGAGGACGTCCTCAACGCCGTCATCGAGTACCAGGACAAGAAGACCCATGAATAGCCATGCGATGCCTGCCGCCGAACGCAAGGTCCGTGTCGACCTAGGTGACCGTTCCTACGATATCCTGATCGGTCCCGGGCTGATCGCCGCCGCGGGCCACGAGATCGCGGCTCGCCTCAAGGGGCGCAAGATGGCGGTCATCACCGATGAGAACGTCGCGCCGCGCTACCTCGAGCCGCTGATGGCGAGCTTGAAGGAGCGCGATATCGATGCCGTGTCGCTGGTGCTTCCCGCTGGCGAAAAGACCAAGAGCTTCGAACATCTGATCCCCGTCTGCGAAACCGTTCTCGGCGCCCGCATCGAGCGCAACGATGCGGTGATCGCGCTTGGCGGCGGCGTCATCGGCGACCTCACCGGCTTTGCCGCCGGCATCGTGCGCCGCGGCTCGCGCTTTATCCAGATCCCGACCTCGCTGTTGGCGCAGGTGGATTCCTCCGTCGGCGGCAAGACCGGCATCAACTCGCCGCACGGTAAGAACCTCATCGGCGTGTTCCACCAGCCGGACCTGGTGCTGGCCGATACCGACGTGCTCGACACGCTGAGTGAGCGCGAGTTCCGCGCCGGCTATGCCGAAGTGGCGAAATACGGGCTGATCGACAAGCCGGACTTCTTTGCCTGGCTCGAAGCGAACTGGCAGGCGGTCTTTGCCGGCGGCAGCGCTCGCATCGAGGCGATCGCGGTCAGTTGCCAGGCCAAGGCGGACGTCGTCGCCGCAGACGAGCGCGAGAACGGCTTGCGGGCACTGCTCAACCTCGGCCACACCTTCGGCCATGCGCTGGAGGCGGCAACCGAATACGACAGCGCCCGGCTGGTGCACGGCGAGGGCGTTTCGATCGGCATGGTGCTGGCGCATCAGTTCTCGGCGCGCATGAACCTTGCAAGCCCCGACGATGCGTCCCGTGTCGAGGCGCACCTGAAGGCGGTCGGCCTGCCGACGCGCATGGCGGAAATCCCGGGCACGCTGCCGCCGGCCGAACGGCTGATGGATGCGATCGCCCAGGACAAGAAGGTCAAGGGCGGCAAGCTCACCTTCATCCTGACCAGGGGCGTCGGGCAGTCCTTCGTTGCTGACGACGTTCCGTCGTCCGAGGTCCTGAACTTCCTGAGGGAAAAGCACCCGCAATGACCGGCGAAGCCTTCATTGCCTTCCTGGCGGAGTATTGGCTGTCGATCCTGTCGGTCTTCTGCCTGCTGTTGCTGTCGGCTTTCTTTTCGGGCTCGGAAACGGCGCTGACTGCCGCCTCGCGCTCGCGCATGCATACGCTGGAAAACAATGGCGAGGAGCGGGCCGGCATCGTCAACCGGCTGATCGAACGGCGCGACCGGCTGATCGGTACGCTTTTGATCGGCAACAACCTCGTCAACATTCTGGCGTCGTCGCTGACAACGAGCCTGCTGATCGGCCTGCTCGGCGACAGCGGTGTGGCGATCGCCACACTTGCGATGACCGTGCTGCTCGTCATCTTCTCGGAAGTGCTGCCGAAGAGCTGGGCGATTGCCTCGCCGGATCGTTTCGCGATCGCCGTGGCTCCCCTCGTTCGCCCCTTCGTTGCGGTCGTCGGACCTCTCTCCAGCCTCGTCAACGGCATCGTTCGCCGGATTCTGAACCTCTTCGGTGTCAATCTCGCCGCCGACATGTCGATGCTTTCGGCGCATGAGGAACTGCGTGGCGCGGTGGATCTGCTGCACCGTGAGGGCTCGGTGATCAAGGCCGACCGCGATCGGCTCGGCGGCGTTCTCGACCTCGGCGAGCTCGAAATCTCCGACATCATGATCCACCGCACCAGCATGCGGGCGATCAATGCCGATGAACCGCCCGAGGTGTGCGTTCGCGATATCCTCGAGAGCCCGTTCACCCGGCTGCCGCTCTGGCGCGGCTCGACCGACAACATCATCGGCGTCGTACATTCGAAGGATCTGCTGCGGGCGCTGGCCGAACCCAATGTCGAGCCGGAGAACCTGGATATCGTCAAGATCGCGCAGAAGCCTTGGTTCGTGCCGGATACGACCAACCTCAAGGACCAGCTCAACGCGTTCCTGCGCCGCAAGCTGCATCTGGCCATCGTCGTCGACGAATATGGCCAGGTTCAGGGCCTGGTGACGTTGGAGGACATTCTGGAGGAGATCGTCGGCGATATCGCCGATGAGCACGATCTCGATATCCAGGGCGTGCGCCAGGAGGCTGACGGCTCGATCGTCGTCGACGGCTCGGTGCCGATCCGCGATCTCAACCGCGCGCTCGACTGGTCGCTGCCGGACGAGGAGGCGACGACGGTTGCCGGTCTGGTCATCCACGAATCCAAGAGCATTCCCGAGGAGCGCCAGGCCTTCACCTTCCACGGCAAGCGCTTCATCGTGATGAAGCGGGTGAAGAACCGCATCACGAAGCTGCGCATCCGCCCGGCGGAAGAGGGCGCTCCGCCGACCTGATCGCCGCGATTGCCTCTACCAGCGGGTCGGCTCGCCGGGGGCGGCTGGCTCGACCGCGAGTGCATGCAGACCGGCGTCGAGTTCAGGCTTCAGGAGATCGTTGATGGCGCGGTGGCGGGCGACACGGCTCATGCCTGTAAAGGCGCTAGAAACGATGCGCACGCGCATATGGGACTCGCCGCTGCCATCGAAGCCCGGCTGATGGCCGGCATGCTGATGGCTCTCGTTGATGACCTCGAGCCGTTCAGGGTGGAAGGCCTCGATCAGCTTCTTTTCGATGGTCTCGGTGAGCGACATTCTTCCGTCCCATTTTGCTGTTTGCTTGTCGCCCCCTCGCAGTTCCTAAGAGCCCGGCAATCGCTGGCACGGCGGCGCAAAATGCCCGCACAAAGCCAGCAACATTCCGCTTTGTCAATTCTTGTTGTGACTCCCGCCAAACCCCATAATGAGCGCCATGAGACTCGATTCAAAATACTTCGATCGCATTCGAACCCGGCGCAAGGTCGAGCCGCAGGCGGAGCCGGCGGCTCCCGTCTGTCAGTGGGACGGCTGCGATCAGAAGGGTGTGCACCGGGCGCCTGTCGGCCGCAACGCCGAGGGGCAGTACTTCATGTTCTGCTTCGAGCACGTGAAGGAATACAACAAGGGCTACAACTTCTTCTCCGGCCTCTCCGACGGCGAGGTCGCCCGCTACCAGAAGGAAGCGATAACCGGTCATCGGCCCACCTGGACCGTCGGCGTCAACAAGAACGCCAAGAACGGCCCGACCCAGTCGCAGACGCGGTCCGGCTCCGCCGGCGCCCAGGCGCGCATGCGCGATCCCTTCGGCTTTGTCAGCGAGGCGCGCGCGCGTTCCGGCCGCCCGGAGCCGCGCCAGCGCAAACTGAAGACGCTCGAGGCCAAGGCCTTCGACACGCTCGGCCTGACCGCCTCGGCGACGACCGCCGACATCAAGGCTGCCTACAAGGATCTCGTCAAAAAGCATCACCCCGATGCCAATGGCGGAGATAGAGGGTCGGAAGAGCGTTTTCGCGCGGTTATTCAAGCCTACCAATTGTTAAAACAGGCTGGCTTCTGCTAACAACGCGGATTATTACAGAAGCACTTTTGCAGGCGAATGCGCGGGTGCCGTCCGGTGGCCGCTCTGGAGACATGATGAGCAAGATTGACCTCGACATTTCCAACCTCCCCGACACCACGATTTCCGTCCGGGAGGTTTTCGGCATTGATACGGATTTGCGCGTTCCTGCCTATTCGAAGGGTGACGCCTATGTCCCGGACCTGGATCCGGACTACCTCTTCGACCGCGAAACGACGCTCGCCATTCTCGCAGGCTTCGCCCACAACCGACGCGTGATGGTGTCGGGCTATCACGGCACCGGCAAGTCGACCCATATCGAGCAGGTCGCCGCCCGCCTCAACTGGCCGTGCGTGCGCGTGAACCTCGACAGCCATGTCAGCCGTATCGACCTCGTCGGCAAGGACGCGATCGTCGTCAAGGACGGCATGCAGGTCACCGAGTTCAAGGACGGCATTCTTCCCTGGGCCTACCAGCACAATGTCGCGCTCGTCTTCGACGAATACGATGCCGGCCGCCCGGACGTCATGTTCGTCATCCAGCGCGTGCTGGAATCCTCCGGCCGCCTGACGCTGCTCGACCAGAGCCGTGTCATCCGTCCGCACCCGGCCTTCCGCCTGTTCGCGACCGCCAACACTGTCGGCCTCGGCGACACGACCGGCCTCTATCACGGCACGCAGCAGATCAACCAGGCGCAGATGGACCGCTGGTCGATCGTCACCACGCTGAACTACCTGCCGCACGATAAGGAAGTCGACATCGTCGCCGCCAAGGTCAAGGGCTTCACCGCCGACAAGGGCCGCGAGACCGTCTCCAAGATGGTGCGCGTCGCCGACCTCACGCGCGCTGCCTTCATCAACGGCGATCTGTCGACTGTCATGAGCCCGCGTACGGTCATCACCTGGGCCGAGAACGCCCACATCTTCGGCGATATCGCCTTCGCCTTCCGCGTGACCTTCCTCAACAAGTGCGACGAGCTGGAGCGGGCGCTGGTCGCCGAGCACTACCAGCGCGCCTTCGGCATCGAGCTGAAGGAAAGCGCTGCCAACATCGTGCTCGAAGCCACCGCCTGATCCCGCGGCCTGCTTTTCCCTTGGGAATGAGTAGGCCATGACGCTGTGGCAAATCGGATGACGCCCCGCTGGGGCGTTATCGCCTCTGGCTGAAGAAGGAACTGTCGTGAGCTCGAATTCGAAGGCAAAGCCAACCACGCGCGAGAATGCTGCGGAACCGTTCAAGCGGGCGCTTTCCGGCTGCATCCGATCGATCGCGGGCGATGCCGAGGTGGAAGTCGCCTTCGCCAACGAGCGGCCGGGCATGACCGGCGAACGCATCCGTCTGCCGGAACTTTCCAAGCGCCCGACCCTGCAGGAACTCAGCGTCACGCGTGGCCTCGGCGACAGCATGGCGCTGCGCAAGGCCTGTCATGATGCGCGCATCCACGCGACCATGTCGCCGCAAGGGGCAGACGCCCGCGCGATCTTCGATGCTGTGGAGCAGGCTCGTGTCGAGGCGATCGGTTCGCTGCGCATGGCGGGTGTCGCCAAGAACCTCAACGTCATGCTCGAAGAGAAATACGCCAAGGCGAATTTCGCAACGATCGAGCGTCAGGCCGACGCCCCTCTCGGCGAGGCCGTGGCCCTGCTGGTGCGCGAGAAGCTGACCGGCCAGAAGCCGCCGGCGTCCGCCGGCAAGGTGCTTGACCTCTGGCGCGAGTTCATCGAAGGCAAGGCGTCCGGCGATATCCAGAACCTGTCTTCGACGATCAACGACCAGCAGGCTTTCGCCCGCGTCGTTCGCGACATACTGACCTCGATGGACGTCGCCGAGAAATACGGCGACGATGACAACGAGCCGGACGAGCAGGAAAGCGAGACCGACGAAGACCAGCCGCGCAGCCAGGAGCAGGACGAGAACGCCAGCGACGAGGAAGCCGGCGACGATGCCGCACCCGCCGACGAGAACCAGGCTGCCGAAGAGCAGATGGAAGAAGGCGAGATGGACGGCGCGGAGATCTCCGACGACGATCTCCAGGACGAGGGTGACGAGGACAGCGAAACGCCCGGCGAGGTCAAGCGTCCGAACCAGCCGTTTGCCGACTTCAACGAGAAGGTCGACTACGCCGTCTTTACCCGTGAGTTCGACGAGACCATCGCGTCCGAAGAACTGTGCGACGAAGCCGAACTCGACCGGCTGCGCGCCTTCCTCGACAAGCAGCTTGCCCACTTGCAGGGTGCTGTCGGTCGGCTCGCCAACCGGCTCCAGCGCCGCCTGATGGCGCAGCAGAACCGCTCCTGGGAGTTCGATCTCGAAGAGGGCTACCTCGACAGCGCACGGCTTCAGCGCATCATCATCGACCCGATGCAGCCGCTCTCCTTCAAGCGCGAGAAGGACACTAACTTCCGCGATACGGTGGTGACGCTGCTGATCGACAATTCCGGCTCGATGCGCGGACGCCCGATTACGGTTGCCGCCACCTGCGCCGATATCCTGGCGCGCACGCTCGAGCGGTGCGGCGTCAAGGTCGAGATCCTCGGCTTCACCACCAAAGCCTGGAAGGGCGGGCAGTCACGCGAGAAGTGGCTCGCCGGCGGCAAGCCACAGGCTCCGGGGCGTCTCAACGACCTGCGCCACATCGTCTACAAGTCTGCCGACGCTCCGTGGCGCCGGGCACGCCGCAATCTCGGCCTGATGATGCGGGAAGGCCTGCTCAAGGAAAACATCGACGGCGAGGCGCTGATTTGGGCGCATGAGCGGCTGATGGCGCGGCGCGAGCAGCGCCGCATCCTGATGATGATTTCGGACGGCGCGCCGGTCGACGACTCGACGTTGTCGGTCAATCCCGGGAATTATCTTGAGCGGCACCTGCGCGCGGTCATCGAGCAGATCGAAACGCGCTCGCCGGTGGAGCTTCTGGCGATCGGTATCGGCCACGACGTGACGCGCTACTATCGCCGCGCCGTCACCATCGTTGATGCCGACGAGCTCGCCGGCGCCATGACCGAGCAGTTGGCCGCACTCTTCGAGGATGAAAGCCAGCGCCGCGGTCCCTCGCGTCTTCGCCGCGCCGGGTGATCCTTCCCGCTTGGGGGGGCGGTGGAACATCGCCTCCGAGCTGCCAATCGGCGCCTGCACGAATCGCTGGTGGCCGAAGTCAATTTACGGACATAGTTTTACAGTCTACCAAGCGACAATGCTTGGTGGCGTTGCATGTTCGCACGCCGCTTCATTCCCGATGCTCCCCTGAAGGTAATTTTCTTGATGCTTGGCCGCGGTCTCCTTGCCCTTTTCCTCTTGGCCTCGGCCTGCCCGGCATGGTCCGCTTCCGATAGCGAAGACTTGCCGATCCGCAGCCGTCAGATAAGCAATTTCGAGGTCGGCTCCAGCGCCACCCGGTTCGGCGCCCTGGAGTTTCTCGGCGGCCTGGAGATGACCTCGTCAAATCCTTTGTTCGGCGCCGTCTCCGCGATCCGTTTTCGTCCTGACGGCAGCTCTTTCGTCGCCGTCATGGACACCGGCCACTGGCTGGAAGGGGCCGTGACCCGTGACGAGCAGGGGAGGCTTTCCGGGATCACCAACCTGACCGCCACGCCGATGGCGGATCGCAACGGCGATGTGGGCCTTGCGAAATGGAAGGTGGATTCGGAAGGGCTTGCCCTTCGCGACGGCCAGGCGATCGTCAGCTACGAGCAAGCCCATCGCATCGACATCTATCCGGATCCGGGCTTTGCCGGCTCGAAGCCGATCGGAAGCCTGGCATTGCCGTTCCCGATCAGCGAGCTGCGCAGCAATGCCGGCATCGAAACGATTGCCGTCTCGCCGAAAGACAGCCCGCTCGGCGGCGCGATGATCGCCATTGCCGAGCGCAGTGTCGATAAGGCGGACAATCTTCTGGCAGGCATCCTGGACGGACCGCAACGCGGCGCATTCAGCGTCGTGCGCAAGGATCCCTATGCGGCGACCGATGGCGCCTTCCTGCCGAACGGCGACCTGCTTCTCCTGGAGCGGCGTTTCTCCTTCGGCTCGGGGCTCGGCATGCAGATCCGCCGGATCCCTGGCGACAGGATCAAGCCCGGCGCGGTCGTCGACGGCGACGTCGTCTTCGAGGCCGACATGCGCTACCAGATCGACAACATGGAAGGCCTCGACGTCGTCGTGCGCCCCGACGGCGAAGTGCGGGTCATCGTCGTTTCCGACGACAACCATTCGATCCTCGAGCGCAACCTGATGCTGGAGTTCCGGCTCAACACTGCGCTGACGCAATAGGCTAACGCCTGAAAGGCGCGATCTCCGCCCGATCGTGCGGAGATCCGGTCAAGAACCGGCGAAGGGTCGGGCCGTCTCGCGTGGCTAAGTCGAGGAAAGACCGGCACGATGCTTGACCGCGTCCCGGCGAAGGCCTATTGGCCGATTGTCCGTTGAAGGAGATTTATGCGCAGAGGCTGAAAATTTACCCGCATTTGCGGTTGTTCAAGGCGCCCAACAGGCGTCCCTCTTGACGCATATCTATTGAACGGAAAAACCATGAAAAATATGGATGTGATGATCCGCGCCTACCGGGCTGCGGATATGGAAGAACTGTCGGCCATCTGGTTCGAGGCCTCGATCACGGCGCACGCATTTGTCGGCGAAGCGCGGTTGCGCGAACAGCGCGTATTGATCGAGACCGTCTATCTGCCGAACGCAGAGACATGGGTCGCCACCCGCGGCGGCGAACCGGCCGGGTTCGTCAGCTTGCTCGACGATTTCATCGGCGGGCTGTTCGTGTCGCCGCGACACCAGGGTGCCGGCATCGGCCGCTTGCTGGTTTCGCATGCTCTGCAATTGAAGGGGCAGCTCCGCCTGGAGGTCTACACGGCCAACGCACAGGCCTATGCCTTCTACGAGAAGCTCGGCTTTGAAGAACAGTCCCGGCGGTCGGAAGACGACGAGGGGCTGCCATTCGAAAACGCCCAGATGCTCCTGAGGCAGCGCTAGCAGGCGCGGCGCGGGGAAGGGCGGCTGCCGCTCTTCCCCGCGCCTGGCAATAAATGCCCGGTCACCGCTTGGGCGCAGGCCGAGGCTTGCCGGCAAGCGGCCTTCAGGCCGCCTGCTTATCCGCAGCTGGCATGGGCTTCACGATGCTCATCAACGCGCCATAGGGGAGCAGCATGACGAGGCCGCAGAGGATCTTCACGCTCAGGTCGCCGATCGCCCAGGAGATCCAGCGCGGTGCTTCAGCCGCGAGCACGCCGAGCAGCGGCGCGGTTTCCAGCGCAAAGCTGTCGTTCGGGCCGAAGAACACGAAGAACGGTGCGAACGCAAAGGAGAAGAACATTGCGGTATCGAGCGCCGAGCCGATCAACGAACCTGCCAGCGGCGCATGCCACCAGCTCTGACGGCGGAGCCGATTGAATACCGAGATGTCCAGCAGCTGACCGAACAGGAAGGCCGAGCCTGAGGCGATCGCGATGCGCGGCGTGGCGGCGACGAAGGAGAGCAGGATGGCGACGATAAAGCCTGCGACCACCACGCGGCGGGCAATGCGCGGCCCGAACTGGCGGTTGGTAAGGTCGGTCACCAGGAAGGCGAAGGGGTAGCTGAAGGCGCCCCAGGTCAGGAGATCGCCGAGCTGCATGCCGGCAATCGAGCCCGGCAGCGGAAACTGAACGAGGATGTTCGAGGCGACGACCACGAGGGTCATCAGCGCGACATAGACGAAGAACGTGCGGTTGATCAGCATTTTTTTATCCTGGGGTATGCCACCAGCTAGAGGGATGGAAGCAGGGTAGTGCACCCGGCCGATGAAGGCAAAAGCGCGTATCGGTTAAGAAACGCGCGCACGAGAAAAAGGCTTGCCGGATGAACCCGCAAGCCTTTTAAACGCGTGTCAAAGACGGTGCGCTGGCGCCGATTAGGCGGCTTCAGCAACCTTCTTGACGATCTGGCGACGCAGCAGGCGAGCGCGCATGCTCAGCTCGTTCTCGTCCGACTTCAGCAGGAAGGCGTCGAGGCCGCCACGGTGTTCAACCGAGCGGAGAGCTGCTGCGGAAACGCGCAGGCGGTAGCGCTGACCGAGAGCATCGGAAATCAGCGTGACGTTGCACAGGTTCGGGAGGAACCGGCGCTTGGTCTTGTTGTTGGCGTGGCTTACATTGTTGCCCGACTGGACGCCCTTGCCGGTCAATTCGCAACTACGGGACATAGTACACCTATTCTCTTTTATCGCCGGCGGACAATGCGGTAGCGGGCCCAGAGCCCAGGCCGCGTTCCTATTGGCCATTATTGGAAAGTCGCGGTTCTATAGTCAGAGACGGCTCGTCCGTCAAGCCAAACCTCTTGCATTCTCGGAAAACCGCGGATTTTCCCGGCAGTTCTTCACATCCGAAGCGCTGTCTGGGTAAGAATAATGCCTCACGAGACCCATTCCAAGCGGTTTTGCTATGCGCTATTTCTTAATCGAGGACACATGACGGTTTGGTTCCGTGATCGGACCGACCGCGTAGCCGGCGGCAGCGAAATGGGCGCAGAAAAGCCGTAAACACCCTGCATTTCAGGGTATTGCGGCAATATTCAAGTGATGGATTTCTTCAGGCATGAAGTTGCGAAATGGTTTTCGCGGGGCAATGCTGCTTTCCGCGGTCATGTTTTCCACAGCATCATCGGCCGCCGATGTCGAACATCTGACGGATTACAGCATCTCGCTGGCCGGTCTGCCGGTGGCGCGCGCCTCATTCCACACCGAGGTTCAGAAGAATCGCTACACGATATCGGGGACGCTGAAATCGGCGGGCCTGCTCGATATCCTCAGCCGCACGTCGGGCCAGACGCAGGTTTCCGGCGTCGTCGACAGGGATTACCTGCGCGCCTCGCAGTATTCGATGTCCTATCGCAGCGGTTCCAAGAGCCGGGCGATCAGCGTTACCTACCGCAACGGCAATGTCGTGCATGCGAGCATGACGCCGAAGCGCACGCCTTTGCCGAAGAACTGGGTGCCGGTCACCTCGCGCGACATGCGCAACGTGCTCGACCCGCTTTCGGGCCTGATCATTCCCGCGGAGGCGCGCGTCTGCCCCAACACGCTGCCGATCTTCGACGGCGAGTCGCGGCTCGACATCAAGCTTTCGCCGAAGGGCACCAGGCCCTTCAAGACGAAGGGATTCGAGGGCGAGGTGATCGTCTGCGGCATCCGCTTCGTGCCGAAGGCGGGCTACAAGAAGGGCCGTGAGGACGTCGAGTATCTGCGGCGTCTGCAGACGATGGAGATCTGGTTCGCCAAGGCGCCGACCGTGAACGTCTATGCTCCCGTCTATGTCCGCATCCCCACCAAGCTCGGACCGGTCACGGTCTCGGCGACGCGATTTGGTGGTTGACGCGCGATCGCGTGCAACTAAAAGGTTAAATACCAGAAAGCACCGTGATTTTGACGGCGCAGGTTTCCGTTAGAGAAATTGCGCCAGGGGACGACTATGAAACTCAAGGCAACTCTGATCGGTTTTTCGGCCATCCTGATGTGGTCGCTGCTCGCGCTGTTCACGGCCGCATCGGGCAAAATGCCGCCGTTCCAGCTTTCGGCGATCTGTTTCCTGATCGGCAGTCTGCCCGGCCTTGCGGTGCTGGTGGCCAAACCGGAGCGCCTGGCGCTGCTCAAGCAGCCGGCGAAGGTCTGGATCACCGGCATTGCCGGCCTGTTCGGCTATCACTTCCTCTACTTCACGGCGCTGCGCAATGCACCGGCGGTGGAGGCGGGTCTGATCGCCTATCTCTGGCCGCTCCTGATCGTCGTCGGTTCGGCACTGCTGCCGGGTGAGCGGCTGCGCTGGTACCATATCGCCG
This sequence comes from Ensifer sp. ZNC0028, assembly GCF_000799055.1. Lineage (NCBI taxonomy): Bacteria > Pseudomonadati > Pseudomonadota > Alphaproteobacteria > Hyphomicrobiales > Rhizobiaceae > Ensifer > Ensifer sp. ZNC0028. The sequence continues at coordinate 59,696 of NZ_JTLA01000110.1, read as the reverse complement.
GCGCGCTGGCGGGCCTTGCCGGCACGATCCTGATCGTCGCGCGCAATGGCGTCGCCTTCGACGATGCCTATCTCATCGGCTATGGCGCGGCCTTCCTCTGCGCCTTTACCTGGTCCGGCTATTCGCTGATCACCCGCCGCTTCGAGGCGGTCTCCACCGATGTGGTCACCGGTTTTTGCCTTGCGACCTCGATCCTGTCCTTCGTCTGCCACCTGGCGCTCGAAACGACGGTCTGGCCGGAAACGACCTTCGAATGGCTGGCGGTCGCCGGCCTCGGCCTCCTGCCGGTCGGGGCGGCCTTCTATGCCTGGGACTTCGGGGTGAAGAACGGCAAAATCCAGCTTCTCGGCGTTTCGAGCTATGCGGCACCGGTGCTCTCGACGCTGATCCTGATCCTCTTCGGCTTTGCCGAGCCGTCCTGGCGTATTGCGCTCGCCTGCCTGTTCGTCACCGGCGGCGCGGTGCTCGCCGCCCAGGATCTGATCTTGCGCAAGAATGCCGCGGCCACCCAGCCGGCGGAGTAGTCCCGAAGATCGCTATCGGGTTGGCGGCTGCCAGCCGGGGGCTGCCATCTCGAAGGCGGCAAAATCGAAGCCCGGCGCGACCGTGCAGCCGACCAGCGTCCAATCACCTACCGACGCGGCGGACTGCCACCAGTTGGCCGGCACCACGCCCTGCGGCCGCTCGCCCTCCCGGATATCAGGCCCAAGCCGCAACGTCTCGGCGGGCTTTCCGTCCTCCGCGATGCTGAGTTCGAGCGGCGCACCGGCGTGGTAGTGCCAGATCTCGACGGCGTCGCGGACGCGGTGCCAGTGTGAACGGTCGCCACGCTCAAGCAGATAATAGATCGCCGTCGAATGGCCCCGCGGGCCGCCGGCCGTATCGCGGAAGGTCTCGATGTACCAGCCGCCCTCCGGATGGCGCGCAAGGCCGAGCGCCGCGATGACCTCTGCCGCCGTCTGCGCCGCAGCCATCAGAAATTATCCTTCCGCTTGCGGATTTCCGCAAAGACCGCGGCATCGTCGGCATCTCGCATGCCGAGATGGGCGCGAATGCCGGGGTCGCTAGCGCGCAGGAACGGGTTCGTGCGTTTTTCCAGGCCGATCGTCGTCGGTGCGGTGAAGCCGCCGTCGCAGCGGATTTCCTCGATCTCGGCAGCGCGCGCCTTGAGTTCGGCATTCTCAGGGTCGACCGTGACCGCGAAGCGGGCATTGGAGAGCGTGTATTCGTGTCCGAAATAGACGGTCGTGTCGTCCGGCAACGCCATCAGCCGGCTGAGAGACTGCCACATGGTCGCCGGCGTCCCCTCGAACAGCCGACCGCAGCCGAGCGCAAACAGCGTGTCGGCGGCAAAGAGAAGCTTGTCCTCTGGGAAATGGAAACAGATATGGCCGGCCGTATGGCCCGGCGTCTCGATCGCCTCGATGGCGCGGCCTGCAAAGTCGAAGCGTTCGCCATGACGCACAGTCTTGTCGAGGCCCGGAATTTTTGCGGCCTCGTTTAACGGACCCACGATGGTTGCGCCGAAGCGGGCTTTCAACGCGTCATTGGCCGCGACGTGGTCTCCGTGATGATGCGTCGTGAGGATATGGGTGAGCGTCCAGCCACGGCGTTCCAGCGCCTCCAGGATCGGCGCTTCCTCGGGCGCATCGATCGAGGCGGTCAGGCCGCTTTCGGGGTCGTGGATCAGCACGCCGAAATTGTCGGTGCGGCAGAGGAAAAGATCGAGTTCGAGCGCGGCCATGGCAGGTCCTCCGGTCAAGAGAGGGGAGATGCTGCCGAATGTAGCGAGCCTTACCTTGAAGTCTACCGCTTCGAAGCTAACATGTTGCGAATGCATACCGATATTGTCGACCTTCGCGAATTCTATCACTCCGAGCTTGGCCGGATGGCGGAGCAATCCGTCACCATGGCGCTTTCGTCCGTCTGGGCGCGCCTGCCGGACGAGCGGCTGGTCGGCCTCGGTTATGCCGTTCCCTATCTCGAACGGTTCCGCAAGGACACGGAGCGCACCTTCGCCTTCATGCCCGCGGGTCAAGGTGCGGTGAACTGGCCGGTTGCCGAGCTTTCCTCGACGGCGCTGGTGTTCGACGAGGAGTTGCCGCTGCCGGACGCGTCGATCGACCGGGTGCTGATGGTGCATTCGCTGGAATTCGCCGAAAGTCCGCGCGAGACGATGAAGGAGATCTGGCGGGTGCTGGCGCCGGGCGGGCGGCTTGTGATCGTCGTGCCCAACCGGCGCGGCGTCTGGGCGCGCATGGAGCATACGCCCTTCGGTTCGGGCCGGCCCTATTCCCGTGGGCAACTGACGGCGCTCTTGCGCGAGACCAATTTCACGCCGGGCGCGACGGCGGACGCGCTGTTCTTCCCGCCATCGAAGCTCAGGGCGATCCTGCGGCTGCGGCGGGGCTTCGAGCGGCTCGGCCGCTGGCTCTGGCCGGTCTTTTCCGGCGTCATCGTCGTCGAGGCGCAGAAGCGGCTTTACCAGGGGCTGCCGGTCGCAGCCCGCGCGTCCCGCCGCGTCTTCGTGCCGGTGCTGGCGCCGCAGGGCGTGCCGAGCACGCGCGAACAGTCACGCCTCACCCGATAAGGCTTACGTCCAGGCGGCGGACCCTCGACAAAAGCCGCTTGCGCCGGTAATGGCTTGACCTCTTTTCCTGCCATAGCGCCCCGCGCCTCCCAAGGCGCACCAAAGGCCGCTGTGGCACCCTGATGGCCATAGAAAGCTGACCCGATGAGCCTTGCTTCGAAGAGCCCTGAGCCGCGTTCCGGCATCCTCGATATCGACGCCTATGTACCGGGCAAGGAGCATGCGCCGGGTGTCGCCAAGGTGCATAAGCTGTCGTCGAACGAGACGCCGCTCGGTGCCAGCCCGAAGGCGATCGAAGCCTTCCAGGCGGCGGCCTTCAATCTGGAGCGTTATCCGGATGGCCAGGCCAAGGCGCTGCGTGAAGCGATCGGCGCGGTTCACGGGCTCAACCCGGCAAACATCATGTGCGGCAACGGTTCCGACGAATTGCTCGCTCTTGTCTGCCGCACCTATCTTGGTCCCGGTGACGAGGGCATCATCACGGAGCACGGGTTCCTGGTCTACAAGATCGAGATCCTGGCGTCGGGCGCGACGCCCGTGACCGTCAAGGAAAGGGATGCGCGCGTCGACGTCGATGCCATTCTGGCGGCCGTGACCGAGCGGACCAAGATGGTCTTTCTCGCCAATCCCGCCAATCCGACCGGCACCTATATCCCCGTCGACGAAGTGCGCCGGCTGCATGCGGGCCTGCCGGATGGCGTGCTCCTGGTTCTCGATGCGGCCTATGCCGAATATGTGCGCCGCAACGACTACGCCGCCGGGCTTGAGCTGGTTTCGGCCAGCCGCAATGTGGTGATGACCCGCACCTTCTCGAAGATCTATGGTCTCGCGGGCCTCAGGATCGGCTGGATGTATGCGCCGGCGGAGGTGATCGACGCCGTCAACCGGGTCCGGGGCCCCTTCAATCTCAGCGCGCCCTCCATCGCGGCGGGTGCTGCGGCGATCCGTGACCAGGCCTTTGTCGCAACGGCGGTCGATCACAACCTCACCTGGCTTGCCCGCGTTGCCGAAGCGCTCGCCGCGATCGGTCTTCGCATCACGCCCTCGGTCACGAATTTCGTGCTGATCCATTTCCCCGACGAGCCCGGCAAGCGCGCGGAGGAGGCCGACGCGTTCCTCACCCACCGCGGCTTTATCCTGAGGGCGGTCCGCAGCTACGGCTTTCCCAATGCCTTGCGCATGACCATCGGCTCTGAAGAAGCCAACGAAGGCGTCATCGCGGCGCTGACCGAATTCATGGGACGGAAATAATGGCTCAGCAGTTTGAAACGATCGCCCTTATCGGCATTGGTCTCATCGGTTCGTCGATCGCGCGCGAAATCCGCGAGAAGCAGCTTGCCGGCACGCTCGTCGTCTCGACGCGCAGCGAGGCGACGCTGAAGCGGACGCAGGAACTCGGGCTCGGCGATCGCTATACGCTGTCGGCCGCCGACGCCGTTCGCGATGCGGACCTCGTCATCGTCTCGGTCCCGGTCGGCGCGTCCGGCGCGGTTGCCGCCGAGATCGCAGCGCATCTGAAGCCGGGCGCCATCGTTACCGACGTCGGCTCGACCAAGGGCTCTGTGATCGCGCAGATGGCGCCGCATTTGCCCGAGAATGTGCATTTCGTGCCGGGGCACCCGATCGCCGGTACCGAGCATTCCGGCCCGGATGCGGGCTTCGTCGGGCTCTTCCGCGGCCGCTGGTGCATCCTGACGCCGCCGGAAGGCGCTGACGGCGAAGCGGTGGCGCGGCTCAGGCTTTTCTGGGAGACGCTCGGCTCGATGGTCGAGGAGATGGACGCCGAACACCACGACAAGGTGCTGGCGATCGTTTCGCACTTGCCGCACATCATCGCCTACAACATCGTCGGCACGGCCGACGATCTGGAGACGGTGACCGAGTCCGAAGTGATCAAGTACTCGGCATCCGGCTTCCGCGATTTTACCCGTCTGGCCGCCTCCGATCCGACCATGTGGCGCGACGTCTGCCTGCACAACAAGGATGCGATCCTGGAGATGCTGGCGCGGTTTTCGGAAGACCTTGCCTATCTGCAGCGGGCCATCCGCTGGGGCGACGGCGACAAGCTGTTCGATCTCTTTACCCGCACCCGGGCCATTCGCCGTTCGATCATCCAGGCAGGCCAGGACACGGCGATGCCGGACTTCGGCCGCCATGCGATGGACCAGAAATAGCCGTGAGCAGGCCGGGGAAGACCGTGGAGCGGTCTTCCTTCCTGTGCGGTTTATACCCGTGGCCTAGAGAGTCGGCAGGACGCCGATCGGGATGAAGGCGAGGAACGCCGTGCCGTCGCGCACGTTGAGCTTCACGGTCGCCTCGTTCTTGCCGTTGGCGAGCGCCTTCAGCATGTTTGCGGTGTTGTCGACGAGATTGGCGTCATCCGGGATCAGGGTGACCAGATTGGCGCGCCAGGCTTCGATGTTGGTCATCGTCAGCGAGAACTCGCCGGAAATCAGCCCCTGATCGTTGACCGAGAACGGCCCGGAAAGCTTGGCGTTCATGCCGGAGCCGAGGTCGAGGGTAAGCTGGCGCAGTTCGCCCTTGCTGCCGCGAAACATCTCAGGCGTCGGCGGTGCCGTCATCCATCCCGCCCGGTCGGTGAAGGTGAGGTCGGCGGCGACGGTCGCCGGCGGTGCGAGGCTCGGGCCCTCTTCTGGCCGAACGTCGAGCTTGTCGACGCTCAAGGCGGCGTCGAGGTCCGCGCCGTTCTGGCGCAGGTGCACTTCGCCGTGGCTGGCGCCGAAGCCGAGGCCGTCGCCCGAGAGCGGAAGGCGCACGCGGCCGGTGAGGTTGTCATAGGTGAGCGACGTTTGGTCGACACCGGACAGGGTCGCACGCACGCTCGCATGCAGCAGCGTCCAGTCGGCAAACACGTTGAGGCCAGGGGAAGCCCGGATCTCGGCCGGGCCGTCGAGTTCGATCACCGCATGGCCGGGCTGGTAGACCTGGGCGGCGGTCCTGAGCGCTCCGAAGGAGGCAGAGGTGCCGTTGCGGGTGTCGTCGAGATGCACCTTGTCGCAGAAGAGGCCGATGCGGAACGGGAAGCCACGCACGTCCATGTTGGTGCATTCGCCGCCGAGGCCGGCCGCCTGTCCTTCGGCGAGGCGGGTCGTTAGCCGCTTCTCGATCTGGTCGGCGGCAAAGAACCAGCCGGCCGAATAAACGCCGGTGACAAGCACGATGCCTGCCATGAGCCAGCGGAATTTCCGGCTGACCGGCGATGGGTTGGAGACTGCGGTGGCCGACATGGGCGCGGGTACCTCACTCAAAACAGGATGGAGGCTGCCTTTCGGGTGGCGCCGTCGATCCGCAAAACTATTCTTTCCTTCGGCCGCAGGAGGACGAGCTTGTCTCTTTCGTGCCGGGATGCTGTGCCGTAGAAACCGAAATGGCTCACCGTCCCACGCGACCGATCGTGATTCGGCAGTGAGAACAGCAGCGCGGGTTGAATGACAGTGGATATGGACGAATTTTGGGTCTTTGGCTACGGCTCGCTGATGTGGAACCCGGGCTTTGCGTTCGAGGAGAAGCTGACGGCGCGCGCCTTCGGATTTCGCCGCTCGCTCTGCGTGCGTTCCTGGGTTCACCGCGGCACTGAGCAGCGGCCGGGGCTGGTGCTCGGGCTCGACCGTGGCGGCTCCTGCATCGGGACGGCGTTTCGCGTCCAACGCGGACAGCAGGCCGGTGTCGTCGACTATCTGCGCGAGCGCGAACTGGTGACCCACGTCTACAAGGAGCGCACCATGCCGGTGCTGCTTGCCGACGGCCGCCGCGTGCCGGCGCTCGCTTATGTCATCGATCGCGGCCATGTCCAGTACGCGGGCGCGCTGACGACTGCGGAGGCGGCCGGCATCGTCTCGGTTTCGACCGGAAAATCCGGGCCGAACAGCGAATACGTGTTCAACACGCTCGCCCATCTCAAGGAAATGGGCATCCGCGATCATTGGCTGGAAGAGGTGGTCGGATTGCTGCGGCAGGCGCCGCATCCGGCAGGGCCCTGAAGGATCAGGCCCGGCCTTCGGCCTTCAGTTCCTTCATCCGCTGCTCGGCGGTCGGCGGCAGCGGTACGTGCGGATTGGCCTTCACCGTTTCCACGAGCAGTTCGTCACTGGCCTTTTCCGTTACCTCGACAAGCTTCTTGAGGAAAGCGTCAGGGTCCATGCCGGCCTCGACCGGCGGCAGGATGCGGACCTTGAAGTGGCCGGGGAAGCGCAGGAACTTGCGGCGCGGCCAGAACAGGCCCGGATGCATGGCGACCGGCACGACCGGCACGTTCAGGTCGCGGTAGAGGCGGGCGATGCCGTACTTGTATTCCGGCGGCGCGCCCGGCGGACGACGGGTGCCTTCCGGGTAGATGATGAGCTCGCGGCCCGTCGCCATTTCCTGCTTGGTGCGATCCATGACGCTTGTCATCGCCTTGCCGCGCGCCGCGCGGTTCACCGGCACCATGCGCTGCTTTAGGATGTACCAGCCGAAGAGCGGGATCCAGGTCAGTTCGCGCTTCAGGATGTAGAAGGGGTCGTTCAGCCACGGCAGCAGCGCGTAGGCGTCCCAGAAGGACTGGTGCTTGGGCGCGAAGATGTAGGGGCCGTTCGGAATGTTCTCCAGGCCTTCGATCTCGAAGGTCGTGCCGACCATCTTTTCTAGGAGCCAATGGTTGCTGCGCACCCAGTTCTTCGGCACGAACCACGCCTTCTTGCGCGGCAGCAGGAAGTAGATCGGGGTCAGCACGATCATCTGCACGATCAGATTGGCGTAGAACACCACGTTGAAAAGGATCGAACGCAAGACGATCATCAGGCACGCTCTCGTAGGCGAGGTCTCAAGGGCACCGGCGTCGTTGAGCCGGTTGATCGCTGCCTACACGATTAAGTGCCGAAGGAAAACTGCTCTGTTTCACTTTGCAGCGGGGAAGGGCGTTCCTGCCGGCCTATTCTTCGGCGGGTGTCGCGCGCGAGGCATCGGTGCGCAGGCCGCTGGTCGGGCGGGCGCCGGCGAGGTCGCGTATCGACGCCACCGTATACTTGCCGAATTCCAGAAGGATCGACTTCAGCACCATCGGATTGCGCAGCCAGTTTGTCGTCTTCAGATCGGAGTTGACGACCGGGTAGGGGATGAACTCCGTTTCCGGCCGGGCGCGGCGAAGCTCCAGCAGGCTTCGCGGCATGTGATAATTGTTGGTGACGACAAGCACGGTCGCGTAGCCACGATCGCGGATCCACTGCGCCGCTTCGGTCGCATTGCCGATGGTGTCGATCGCCTCATGGCCGATGTCGACGCAGCACTTGAAAAGATCGGCCGAACTCTGGGTGTTGCGGCGGATCTGGCTGCCTGTCGTCGTCGGGTGAACCCCCGAGATCAGCAGGCGCTTGCCGGCGCCGCCTTTCAAAAGATCGACCGCCTGGTCGATCCGCTGGAAGCCGCCGGTGAGGACCACGATCGCATCGGCCTTGGGATGGCCGGGCGGCTGCAGCGACGCCACCGTGTCGGCAAAATTCAGGAAGGCGGCGATCAGGATTGCCAGCGGCAGGAGCAGGACGAAGAAGGTTCGGCGGAGAATTTTGCGCAGGAGACTGCGGGACCGCCGGCGATCGTCGGCTTTCCCGTGCCATTTGTCTCCTCCGGCCATTCCGTTCCCGCGTAGTTCTCGCGCCATCATGATTCTCTTCACATAGCCGCAGATTGCGGCAAGGAATAGATCGAGTGGCGGCGAAACATCAGGCGGCTCAGCTTTGGTAAAGGTCGGTACGGCCGGGGTCCGAGCGGATGAGGTCGATTTCGTAGATCGTGCGGGTCACCGTCAGCCGCGCCGTAACCGTCGTCAGGATGGCGATGACGACGATGATCGCGGCGATGCCGAGATAGCCGCCGTAGCCGATGGTGAATGTTCCGAAGAGGGCGGTGGCCTGATCCGTCTCGGGGGTCGCCAGGGTCCGCGACTGCCAGAACCCCGCCAGCGCAAAGAAAAGTGCCGCGAGCAGGCCGCCGGCGCCGGCGCCCTTGAGGCTGATCCTCAAGAAATGTTTCTGGAATTCCGACGCGACGAAGCCGGCTTCGGCACCGACGAAATGCAGCACCTCGACAATGTGACGATTGCCTGACAGCGCGCCGCGCGTGGCGAAGACCACCGTCAGCACCATGGCGGAGAAGACCAGCGTCAAGACGCCGGTGCCGATCATCGCCGTGGTGTTGGCCATTGCGACCAGCCGGTCGACCCAGGTGCGGTGGTCGTCGAGGAAGGCCTGCGGGATGATTTCGGTCAGCGCCTTGCGCATGGCCGCAAAGTCGGGCGGGTTGTTTTCGTCGATGGTGATGATGACGAGGCGCGGGACGGGCAACTCGTCGAGATCGAGGCCCTCGCCGAGCCAGGGTTCGAGCAGGCGGGCGGTTGCGGCCCGGTCGACGATCTTGCCGTCCGTCGTGCCGCTGAAGGTCAGCGCCAGGTCGCGCGCATCCGCGAGCGCCTTTTCCATGTCGAGGCTGTCGTCGGGCTTGATCTGGATGGTGATCTCGCGGGAGATCTGCGATTGCCAGCTCTGGGCCGTGGCTCGCACCATGCTGACGCCGCCGAGCGTGAGGCAGGCGAGGAACGACATGATGGCGATGACGCACATCAGCGCATTGCCGGACACATTGCTCGACGGCACGATCGGGCCGGTCGGGCGCACGCGCATTTCGGTCCGGCGCTGTTGCGCCTCCGGTGCCTGTTCGGGCACGTCCTTCTGGCGTTCCGTGCGGCTGTCACTCATAGATGTCGAGCCGCCCTTGCGAAAGGATCATGCGCCGCGCCTCCACCTGGTCCATCAGCGACAGATCGTGGGTGGCGATGACGACCGCCGTGCCGAGCCGGTTGAGTTCGAGGAAGAGATTGAGCAGGCGCCTTGCCATCGGCGGATCGACGTTGCCGGTCGGCTCGTCGGCAAGCAGGATCTCCGGCCGGTCGATCAGTGCCCGGGCGATGGCCGCACGCTGTTTTTCGCCACCGGAAAGCACCGGCGGCAGCACGTTGATGCGTTCGCCAAGGCCCACCCATTTCAAGAGTTCTATCACGTCGGCCCGGTAGCTCGCCTCTTCCTTGCCACGCACGCGCAAAGGCAACGCAACATTCTCGTAGGTCGTCAGATGTTCGAGCAGGCGGAAGTCCTGGAAGACGATGCCGACGCGCCGGCGCAGCATCGGGAATTCCTCCCGCGGGATCGACGAAATGTTGCGGTCGAACATCCGGATCAGGCCGCGTGTCGGCTGCAGCGAGAGGAAAAGAAGCCGCAGCAGTGTCGTCTTGCCGGCGCCCGAGGGCCCCGTCAGGAACTGAAACGAACGGCGTGGAATGTCGAAGGTCAGGTCCCGGAGGATTTCCGGTCCCATGCCATAGCGCAGTCCGACGTTCTCAAAGTGAATCAAGCGGCAGCCCAGTCTCTCTTACGGCCCTGCAACCGATGGCCGGTTCCGGTCCTCCGCGCATAGGACGACCAGCCAGGAAAGGCAAAACCGCCAGCGGAATCATGGTTAAGTGACGGTTAATTTTTCATGAAAACGCGCCGCTTTCGCGACGTCTTTCCGAAACATTAACCATTCCGGTTTACGTGTCGGAAAGATTTGATGCAATGCCTAGTTCTTGCACCGCAAGGGGCTCGCCATTGCCCGAGGGTTTCGCAGACAAGCCGGCCGCCTGCGGCCGTGTTCTCTTGCGGGACAGGAGGAAATGATCATGCAGGCATTCCGGACCAAGTCCGCCAGCAGCAGCGCCTATACCGACTTCCTGCCGCCGGAGCGCGGCGGACGCGACGGGGCTACAGCGCCGCGGCGCGCCGACGTCGTCGATGCGGAATTCGAGGTGATCTCCGCCTCGTCGCGTCGCACGCCCTATCCGGTGTTCAACGACAATGCGAAGACCGGCAACCGGCGGCGGCCGACGCTGACGGTCGTGGAGCAGGAGCCGTCGCTCGGCGGCCGATTGCTTGGTCTTGCCGAAACGCGGCTTCGCGACATGCCGGCACGCCGCTTTGCCGGGATGGTCGCGGGGGTTGCGCTTGCATCCTTCCTGGCGATCGTCGGTTTTGCCGGCGACGGGCAGGCCGACGTCCAGCCGTTGGCGATTTCCGGCATCAAGAGCGGGCTCGACTATTCCGGTGGCATGCGCGTGCTGTCCGTCTATGGCTCGATCGACAATCGCTCCGATGTCGAGCAGCGTTTGCCGCAGGTCGTGGTGGAGATCACCGCCAACGGCCGCAAGGTCACGACGACGCGGGTGATGCCCGAGGGGGCTGCCATCGCGCCCGGTGAGAGCCGTCATTTCATGACGAGACTGCCCTATGCAGGTGGAAAAATGCCGGAAGTCGCGGTTTCCTTCGCCGAAAACGGTGTTTCGGCCCGCTGATTGTGCTAAGCGGCGGCAACGGGAAGGCCGAGGTCTTCCGCATGAAACGCTGGAGAAGCCCTGATGCCCGTTGTTCGCGGTAAGAATATCGAACCTCTCTATACGGCTGAAACGATCGCTGCCCGCAACAGCGAGCTTGCCGGAATGATCGTCAACGGCCCGCACAAGGATCTGCTGGTGATCGCCGTGCTCAAGGGATCGTTCATCTTCGCGGCCGATCTGATCCGCTCGATGCATACGGCTGGTCTTGCTCCGGAAGTCGAGTTCATCACGCTGTCGAGCTACGGCACCGGCACCGTTTCGCAGGGCGTCAAGATCACCAAGGACATCGACAGCGACGTGCACGGGCGTGACGTTCTGCTGATCGACGACATTCTGGAATCCGGCCGCACGCTGCGTTTCGCCAAGGAGCTGATGTACGAGCGCGGCGCCCGCAACGTGACGATCGCGGTGCTGCTCGACAAGCGGGTCAAGCGCAAGGTCGAGCTCGAGGCGGATTATGTCGGCTTCGAATGCCCCGATCACTTCGTCGTCGGCTATGGCATGGACGTCGCCTATGCCTTCCGCGAGCTGCCGTTTGTCGGCGTTGTCACCGGCGACGCCGAGTAAACGTCCCGTTTTGGGGCATGCGCCCTGAAATCCAGTCGTTCGGCGTTTACCGAACACAAACGAAAAACTGGTTGTTTTGGTGCGTGCCGCAGTGATTCTCGACGAGGATCGGCGGCGCTGCAGCGCCAGTGTGTCTCCCGATGATCCACGCTCGCTGTACCTTTGGATCAGGTGCGGGTGCCGGCGTGAACGCCGGACTCGGAAGCGAACGCGGAGGCCATGATGGCGAAGATCCTGATTACCGAGGACGAGGATGCATTGCGTTCCTTCGTCGCGCGGGCCCTGAGGCTCGACGGCCACGAGACGGTCGAAGCGGGCGATGGGGCCGATGGCCTTGCCTGCCTGGAGGCCCAGGCCTTCGACCTTCTGCTTTCCGATATCCGCATGCCCGTGATGGATGGCATCGAGCTGACGCACCAGGCGTCGGCCGCCTTTCCGGCCATGAAGATCCTGCTGATGACCGGCTATGCCGAGCAGCGCGAGCGGGCTGACGATCTCACCGACAAGATCGTCGACGTCATCTCCAAGCCCTTTTCCCTTCCCGATATCCGCAAGGCAGTCGCCCTGGCGCTGGCCGCCTGACGGGCAGATCCACCGACCTGCATTACAGCAACAAGACCGCCACCCGCCGCAGCGATTTCGATGCGACGGGTGGCGTTGTCATGTTCTGCCGAGATGGGGCAAGCGGCCGAAACCGGGCGAATTCTCGGCTCAGCGCATGTCGAGCAGGCGTTCGAGGTACTGCCGCTCCTGCTCCGGCGACAGGCTGTCGCCGAGCCTGCGGCGAATCTCATCGAGGATTTGTCGGGCGCGCTGGGAATCGATCTCGTCTGGAACCTTGACCTGGTCGCCGAAATTCGGACCGAGATTCTGTTGTCGCCGTCCCAGGGGATCGCGGCCGTTTTGACCGTATTGCGGCACGCCCATGCCAGGGCCGCCCTGACCTTGGCCCTGCATCTGGTTCATCATGTCCTGGGCGCCCTGGCGCAGCGCCTGTAGCGCGCGGCCCTGATTGCCAACGGCCTGTTCACCCTGGCCCTTGCCGAGCGCGCCGGAAGCGCCGTCCATTTCGCGCTTGGCTTCACCAAAGCCCTTGCCGGGCTTGATGCCCATGCTTTCCAGGCCCTTGTTCAGCTCGCCGAGCTGCTTTCCAAGCGCGTCCTGCTGCTCTTTCAGTTGCTTCAGCGCGTCCTTCAGTTGTTCGGCCGTCATGTCGTCGAGCGGATTGGGCTGACCGTTCGGATCGCCCTGCTGCCCCGGGTCCTGCGGCATTTCCTGACCGAAGAGCTCGTTGTCCTCGCCCTGCAGCGGGTCGCCGCGCTGCATCCGGTCGCGCAGGGCCTGATCGAACTTGAAGGTCTCGTCCATCAGTTGCTGCTGCTGCTGCATCAGCTTGCCGAGCTTGTCCATCTGCTGGCGCATGGCGTCGTTCTGCTCGCCCATCTGCTGCTGTCCGCGGCCAGCCTGCAGGTTGTTCATCATGCGCTGCAGTTCCGAGAGCATCTGCTGTGCCTGATCGCGCGCACCCGACCGTGCCAGGTTCTCGATCTGGTTCATCATCTTCTCGAGGTCCTGCTGGCGCAGGATGTTGTTCGGGTCGAGCTTGCCGGTCATGCGTGGATTTTTCATCGCCTGCTCGGCGAGCGCCTGCATGTATTGCTGCATCGCCTGGCGCAGTTCCTGCATCAGCTTGGCGATCTCCTGGTCCGAAGCGTTGCGCTCCAGCGCATCCGACAGCGCCTGCTGGGCTTCGCGCAGACGGCGCTCGGCGAGCGACAGGTCGCCATCCTCGATCCCGAGCGCGATTTCCCACAGGTATCCGGCGGCATCGCGCAACATGTCGTCGTTATAGGCGAGCGCCATGCGGGTGCGCGCCGATTTCAACAGCAGGAAGTGGGTGAGGTTCGGGATCCAGTCCTCGGCAAGCGAGGTGACGGCATCGTTGAGATCGATGGCGCGCGGCAGGTCGTTGGCGTTGAGCGCGAAGACCTGACGCTGCTCGGCGACGGCGCCGGCGAGCGGCTGCGAGAACTGGCGGGCAGGCAGGATCATCTCGTGCGGCGGGCTGCGGCCTTCCTGTCCGGCAGCATCCCGGGCGACGAGCGTCACCTCTACCCGCTTGCCGGCAAGCGGATGCTCGCTGAGGTTCCGGCTGGTCGTGCCCTTTGCCTCGCGCGCATTGCGGCGGGGCAGATCGAGCCGGTATTCCGGCAGCGGATAGAGCGCGCGGGCGCCTTCTTCCGGTTCGTCGAGCGGCTTGATCTCCGCCCAGGCCTGGGCGATGCCGTAGTCGTCGTTGGCCGTGAACGTGATTTCGAGCGCTGCGTTGACGGTCGGATGAGGGATCCCGTCAAAGGCGATCTGAGGCACGCCGTCCGGGGTGATCTTGAACGCCCAGCGCTGGCTGCCGACCATGAGTTCGCCGTCCTTGACGACCTTGTAGACGTGGTTGCGGACGGCGGTCGCGTTGCGTGCCGGCTCGGTTGCAACGACTTCGGCGACCTTCGGCCCGGCCTTGCCCACTTGCGGCTCGGCCTGTTTTTGCTCGGCCTTCTCGCCGGCCACCGGAATGACGATCGGTTCGCTCGCACCGGTTTCCGCGTAGCGTACGGACGCGTCTGCGCCGGCGCCGGTGATCCTGACGGTGATATCGCTGAACTGCGGAATGGTGATCGCCCCGGCGTCCTCATTCACGGCCGCGGCGGCTTCGGGCTTGCCCGTCAGGAAGATCGGCGCCCGCCCGGTATAGGGCGGCGGCGTCACCCAGGCATCGACGCGGATATTGGCAGCCTCGATTGACGTCTGCGGCAGCCGGAAGGCATCGCTCAGCAGTCCGGCGCGATTGGAATAGGAATAGGCAAAGGCGACGCAGGCGAGAAGCACCGGCACGGCCCTGAGCGCGAAGGGATCGTGGCTGGCGATATCGGGCCGCGGCAGGCCGGTATCGAGCGCGCCGATCATCCGCGCCATGCGCGCCTGGTGTTCGCGCCAGAGCGCCTCACCCAGGGGATTGTCGGTCGCGGGGCGATCGTCCTGGACGCGGATGGCCTGATGCGGCAAGGCGTTGCGCTCTTCGAGCATGCGATCGGCATCGGCGTTCGCGGGCAGGCGGACCCGGCTGAGCGGGACGAGGGAGGCAAGGAAGGCTAGGGCGAAAGCAAAGAGAGCCGCCGCATGCAGCCAGAAAGGCGCTGCGCGAAAGAAACCGAGCCAGGCGAAGGCAAGAAACAGAAGGGCGACGGAGCCCGGCAGAAGGATGCGCGGAAGGACCTGCTCGGCGACCAGCACGGCGCGCGCCAGCCATCTCTTCAGCGCCAGAGTTCTCGAAAACGGCTTCGGTTGTGGCGTTTCATCCTGCCGGAATTGCGTCATCCGCCCAAGTTTCCTTTCGGTCGCCCATCAACGCTTGTGGCTGACCCAATATAGTGAGGCTACGGCCGCGCTCAAAAAAGCACGCAGCTTCGCCTATCCCGCTTGCGTTCAGGATACCATCGTTTGTGGCGAAGACGAGGGCGCAAACACAATCGTGATCGTCCGCACGGCCGATCCACAGACTGTCGTGTCTGCGGCAGGACGGCTCAGTCGAGCCAGTCCGGCACCGAATCAAGACCGATCAGCGCATCATAGTCCTGGCGCGGACGGATGACGTGGAAACGGTCGCCCTTGACCAGAACTTCGGGGATCAGCAGGCGGGAATTGTAGGTGCTGGCCTGCACGGCGCCGTAGGCACCGGCCGAGCTGATGGCGAAGAGATCGCCGGGCTTCGGCATCGCCATCTCGCGGTCGAGCGCCAGATAGTCGCCGGTTTCGCAGACCGGGCCCACGACGTCGGCGCGGATGCGCGGCGCGTTGGCGGCGGAAATGCGGACCGGGCGGATCTCGTGATAGGCCTCATAGAGGGTCGGGCGGATGAGATCGTTCATCGCACCGTCGACGATGACGAACGTCTTGTCGCCGCCGTCCTTCACATAGATGACTTCGGTCACCAGAATGCCGGCATTGCCGACGATCAGCCGGCCCGGCTCGGTGACGATCTTGCAACCGAGTGACTGCAGCTGGCTCTTGACGATTTCCGCATAGGCGTCCGGCAGCGGCGGCGGATTGTTGTCGTCCTTGTAGGGAATGCCGAGGCCGCCGCCGATGTCGACGTGATCGATCGAATGGCCATCGGAGCGCAGCGTATCGACCAGTTCGCGCAGCAGCTTGAAAGCGGCGTCGAAAGGCTGCAGCTCGGTGATCTGGCTGCCGATATGCATGTCGATGCCGGTCACCTGAATGCCGGGCAGGGTTGCGGCATGGGCGTAGACGGCGCGGGCGCGCTCCCACGAAATGCCGAACTTGTTTTCCTTCTTGCCGGTCGAGATCTTCGCATGCGTGCCAGCATCCACATCCGGATTGATGCGGAAGGAGACATGGGCGCGCTTGCCGGCGCGAACGGCGCGCTGGTTGAGCACTTCGAGTTCCGGCTCGGACTCGACGTTGAAGCAGTAGATGCCGGCTTCCAGTGCGAGGTCCATTTCCAGCGGCGTCTTGCCGACGCCGGAGAACATGATGCGGCTTGCCGGGATGCCGGCTGCAAGCGCGCGGCGCAGTTCACCGCCCGAGACGACGTCGACGCCGGCGCCGAGGCGGCCGAGCGTCTTCAGCACGGCCTGGTTCGAGTTGGCCTTCATCGCATAGCAGACCATCGCATCCACATCGGCAAAAGCCTTGGAGAACACCGTGTAGTGGCGCTCGAGCGTGGCGGTCGAGTAGCAATAGAAGGGCGTGCCGACGGCGCGGGCGATATCGGTCACCGGCACATCTTCGGCGTAGAGAATTCCGTCGCGGTACTGAAAATGGTTCACGTCAGGCAGCTCGGCTTTGAGCAATTCCAGGAAAGTGCGAAGCGGCTTCCGTTCGGAATTGCATAATTTCTACTAGAGGAGGGGATCGAGCAGGAACGAACGCTCGTCCGCTTTTTCCTTCTGCTCGACAGTTCCTGCCGGCGCCTTGGTGTTGATCGGCGCGGTCGAGCCGGGGCGATCGAGGTCGCCTTTGCGTCCGCAACCGACAAGAACCAGCCCGGGGATCGCCAGCAGAAGTGCAAGCCGGGCCGCCTTCGTGAATGTCATCGTGATTTTCCTTCGCGGGAACTGATGCAGGTGCGATGTCTTACCGATTTTTCAGGCACTTGTGCACCCTGTTTCTGCGGGCGAGGAACCGCCCGCAGCGGGCTTGGCGCGGATGCCTTAGTTGCGGGCGCGCCACCAGGCGATCTGCTTGCGGACCTCGTTCGGCGCGGTGCCGCCAAAGGAGGTCCGGCTGGCCACGGAGGCTTCGACCGTCAGGACATCGAAGACCTTGTCGGTGATGTCGGCATGGATGGACTGCAGGTCGGCAAGCGAAAGATCCGCGAGATCGCAGCTCTTCTGTTCGGCAAGCGCCACGGCGCGGCCGGTGACATGGTGGGCGTCGCGGAAGGGGAGGCCCGCTTCACGCACCAGCCAGTCGGCAAGGTCGGTCGCGGTCGAATAGCCGGACCCGGCGGCCGCCTTCATGCGGTCGGTGCGGATGGTCACGTCACGCACCATGCCGGTCATGGCGGCGATCGCCAGTTCGAGGCTTTCGGCAGCGTCGAAGACCTGTTCCTTGTCTTCCTGCATGTCCTTGGAATAGGCGAGCGGCAGGCCCTTCATGACCGTGAGCAGCGCGACCAACGAGCCGTTGATGCGGCCGGTCTTGGCGCGCACCAGTTCGGCTGCATCCGGGTTCTTCTTCTGCGGCATGATCGAGGAACCGGTCGAAAACGCATCCGAGAGGCGGATGAAGCCAAACTGCGGCGTCGACCAGATGACGATCTCTTCGGCAAGGCGCGACAGGTGCGTGGCGGTGATCGAGGCCATCGACAGGAATTCGAGCGCGAAGTCGCGGTCAGATACCGTGTCGATCGAGTTGCGGGTCGGGCCGGCAAAGCCGAGCGCCTTGGCGGTCATGTGCCGGTCGATCGGGAAGCCGGTGCCGGCAAGGGCTGCGGCGCCGATCGGGCTTTCGTCCATGTGCTCGATGGCGTGGCGCACGCGCGAGCGGTCGCGGCCGAACATCTCGACATAGGCCATGCAATGATGGCCGAAGGTAACGGGCTGTGCGGTCTGCAGGTGGGTGAAGCCGGGCATGACGGTATCGGCATGTTCCTCGGCGCGGTCGAGGAAGGCGGCGATCAGCGCCGTCAGCGCCTTCTCGGTCCGCTGCAGCTCTTCCTTGACCCAGAGGCGGAAGTCGAGCGCCACCTGGTCGTTGCGCGAGCGGGCGGTGTGCAGGCGGCCGGCCGCCGGACCGATGAGGGTCGCGAGCCGGGCTTCGATGTTCATGTGGATGTCTTCGAGGCGGCGCGAAAACTCGAACGCACCGCTTTCGATCTCTGACAGGATCGTGTTCAGGCCGTGAACGATCTTGTCTTTGTCCTCAGTCGAAATGATGCCTTGATGCGCCAGCATCGTCGCATGCGCTATTGAGCCGCGGATGTCCTGGGCATAGAGCTTCTTGTCGAAGCCGATCGAGGCATTTATTTCCTCCATGATCGCGTCCGGACCCGAGGCAAAGCGACCGCCCCACATCTGGTTGGAGGATTTCGTCTCGGAATTGCCGTCAGTCATGAAGAATGCCCGCCTTGGAGAATGAAATGCCCGACCAGAAGAAATCCCCCCCGGCCGTGAAACTGTTCGCGCTCGCCGCCCTGTTCGGCGTGATCGTCGGTGCGGCAGCGGTATACGTGAAGGAGACCGGGTCTGGCAATGGCGAGACGGCCGAAACGGCTGCAGCCAGCTGCCCGCTGACCTCGGCCAAGGTCGCCGCGCTGACGCCCTTCATGAAGGGGCAGGTCGCCGCGATGTCGCCGGCGTCGGCACCGCGGCCGATCGCGCTCGACTTCAACGGCCCGGACGGCAAGCCGACCAATGTCTCGGCCTTCGCCGGCAAGACGCTGCTCGTCAATCTCTGGGCCACCTGGTGTGTGCCCTGCCGCGAAGAAATGCCGGCCTTGAACGCCCTGCAGAAGTCGCTCGGCAGCGACAAGTTCGAAGTGGTGGCGATCAACATCGATGTCGGCGACGACGAGAAGCCGAAGGCTTTCCTCGACGAGACCGCCGTACACGCGCTTGGCTATTACCGCGACGCTTCCATGGGCGTGTTCAACAACATGAAGAAGGAAGGCCTGGCCTTCGGCCTGCCGGCGACCCTGCTGCTCGACGACAAGGGCTGCCTGATCGGCTCGATGAACGGCCCGGCCGCCTGGGACAGCGACGATGCCAAGGCGCTGATCAGCGCTGCGCTTGCCCCGGCTGCGGGAAGCTGAACGGGACAGGATTTGAGCAAAGAAAAACCCGGCGGATCGCCGGGTTTTCCTTGTCAGATGCTGACCGAATTAGCGGGTGGGAACCGGCACTTCGCCGCGATAGTCGTAGAAGCCGCGCCCGGACTTGCGGCCGAGCCAGCCGGCTTCGACATATTTTACCAGCAGCGGGCAGGGGCGGTACTTCGAGTCTGCGAGGCCGTCATAGAGCACCTGCATGATCGACAGGCAGGTATCGAGGCCGATGAAGTCGGCAAGCTGGAGCGGGCCCATCGGATGGTTGGCGCCAAGCTTCATGGCGGTGTCGATCGCCTCGACGCTGCCGACGCCTTCGTACAGCGTGTAGATCGCTTCGTTGATCATCGGCAAAAGGATGCGGTTGACGATGAAGGCCGGGAAGTCTTCGGCGACCGTCACGGTCTTGTCGAGCGTCGCGACGAATTCCTTGGCGGTCTTGAAGGTCTGCTCGTCGGTGGCGATGCCGCGCACGAGCTCGACCAGCTTCATGACCGGAACCGGGTTCATGAAGTGGATGCCCATGAAGTGCTCGGGGCGATCGGTGGCGGAGGCGAGGCGGGTGATCGACAGCGACGAGGTATTCGTCGCGAGAATCGCTTCCGGCTTCAGGATCGGACAAACCTGGCCATAGATCTTGCGCTTGATCGTTTCGTCTTCGGTGACGGCTTCGATCACCAGATCAGCCTGCGACAGGTCGTTGATGTCGGAAGAGCCCTTGATCAGGGCAAGTGCCGCCTTGCGGGCCTCGTCGGTCATCTTGCCGGAGGAGACCTGACGGGCAAGGTTGCCGTTGACGGTGGCAAGGCCTGCTTCGATCCGCTCGGCGGCCAGATCATAGATCTGTACCTTGTATCCGGCGATTGCCGAAACATGTGCGATGCCACAGCCCATTTGCCCGGCACCAATAATTCCGACCGTCTTGATCATCGCAGCGAACATCCATCTTCAAAGCTTGGCGGCGAGGCCGCCGTCAGACATGCAAACCGGGCCGGTTTGGCCGGCCCGGTAGATTGTTAATGCCAAGTCCCCGCTTTTGCCAGCCCTTTTCACGGGTGCGGCGGGTGGCATCGATTTGGACTTACAGCGCCTTCTGCAACTCCGGCAGAGCGTCGAAAAGATCAGCAACCAGGCCGTAGTCTGCGACCTGGAAGATCGGCGCCTCTTCGTCCTTGTTGATCGCGACGATGACCTTGCTGTCCTTCATGCCGGCGAGGTGCTGGATGGCACCGGAAATGCCGCAGGCGATGTAGAGATCAGGCGCGACGACCTTGCCGGTCTGGCCGACCTGCCAGTCGTTGGGCGCGTAACCAGCGTCGACCGCAGCGCGCGAAGCGCCGACGGCAGCACCGAGCTTGTCGGCAACCGGCAGGATCACTTCCTGGAACTTCTCGGACGAGCCGAGCGCACGGCCGCCGGAGATGATGATCTTGGCAGAGGTGAGCTCCGGACGATCGGACGACGACAGGGCGTCGGCGACGAAGGAGGAAACGCCGGGGTTGGCGGCAGCCGAAACGCTCTCGATCGCAGCCGAACCGCCCTCAGCGGCCGAGGCGAAGGAGGCGGTGCGCACGGTGATGACGCGCTTGGCTTCCGTCGTCTGCACGGTCTGGATGGCGTTGCCGGCATAGATCGGGCGCTTGAAGGTGTCAGAAGAGACAACTTCGATGATTTCGGAGACCTGGCTGACGTCGAGCAGGGCTGCGACGCGCGGCATGACGTTCTTGCCGACCGAGGTGGCGGCGGCAACGATCGTGTCGTAGTTGCCGGCGAGCGAGACGATCAGGGCCGCGAGCGGCTCTGCGAGATTGTTGGCCAGCGAGGCGTCGTCTGCGACGAGCACCTTGGCAACGCCCGCAAGCTTGGAGGCCTGTTCGGCCGCAGCCTTGGCGCCGGCGCCGGCAACGAGGATG
This sequence comes from Ensifer sp. ZNC0028, assembly GCF_000799055.1. Lineage (NCBI taxonomy): Bacteria > Pseudomonadati > Pseudomonadota > Alphaproteobacteria > Hyphomicrobiales > Rhizobiaceae > Ensifer > Ensifer sp. ZNC0028. The sequence goes on along the minus strand of NZ_JTLA01000110.1, from coordinate 38,862 downwards.
TGCACGTCGCCGCCGATCTTGGAAGCAGCGCTCAGCGCCTTGGCGGTCTGGTCGGAAAGGTGGTTGCTGTCGTGATCAGCCAGAAGAAGAATGGCCATGATGATGTCTCCCTTTCCTGAACTTAAAGTACGCCGGCTTCGGTCTTGAGCTTTTCGACGAGTTCGGCGACCGACTTGACCTTAATGCCAGCCTTGCGGCCCGACGGCTCCTCGGTCTTCAGCACCTTGAGGCGGGCTGACGTGTCGACGCCGAAGTCGGCAGGCGACTTCTTGTCGAGCGGCTTCTTCTTCGCCTTCATGATGTTCGGCAGCGATGCGTAGCGCGGCTCGTTCAAGCGCAGGTCGGTGGTGACGACCGCCGGCAGCTTGATGTCGATGGTCTGCAGACCGCCGTCGACTTCGCGCGTCACGGTCGCCTTGCCGTCGCCGATCTCGACCTTGGAGGCAAAGGTGCCCTGGGCCCAGCCCAAGAGAGCCGACAGCATCTGGCCGGTCTGGTTGCTGTCATCATCAATCGCCTGCTTGCCGACGATGATCAGGCCCGGCTGTTCGGCGTCTGCAACGCCCTTGACGATCTTGGCAACGGCGAGCGGTTCGACCTGGTCTTCGGTCTCAACCAGGATGGCGCGGTCGGCGCCCATGGCGAGCGCGGTGCGCAGCGTCTCTTCGGCCTTGGCCGGACCGACGGATACGACGACGACTTCCTCAGCCTTGCCGGCTTCCTTCAGCCGCAGCGCTTCTTCGACCGAGATTTCGTCGAAGGGGTTCATCGACATCTTCACGTTCGCAAGTTCGACGCCCGAACCGTCTGCCTTCACGCGGATCTTGACGTTGTAGTCAACGACCCGCTTCACCGTCACAAGTATTTTCATGGATTCTTCCCTCCAAGAGCTTTCGCAGGAAAATGCGCCTTAACGGAGCCGCCTGATTGTCGGTTGGCGACATCGATACGCGTTTTTTCTCCAATTACAATCGCTGTGCATGACGCTAAATCGATATAATCCCGAGAATTGGAATTACGTTTACGTACACGTAAGAATAGTCGATGGCAAGTGGCTCGAGGCCTGATGCAGCCCTGTTCCGGGAGGGCCGGGCAGCGTCCAGGCAAGCCATTGAAATAATGGATCATCCTCGTTGAAGGCTGGCGATTGCCGGTGTCAGGATCCGGTCTGGCGTCCCCAGGGAACGGGCGGTCTTGTCGCATCTGGCGAGGGCGGTTGGCTTGCGGTGACCGGTTCGGCCTTGTGCCGGACGGCGCGGGGGGTGACGATCGTGCGGTCGAACAGCGGCACATCGCGGCGTCGCAAAATGACCACCAGAACCAACCCCGCGATGATGCCGCCGACATGGGCGCTCCAGGAAACGCCACTGCCGGGATCGACGACCAGCATGAAGAACTGCTGGCCGATCCAGAAGGCGAGCGGGATGACGGCGGGCAGCGGCAGCGGGATGCGGAAAAACACCAGCACCCAGACGCGCACCTTCGGGTGCAGGAGGAAATAGGCGGCAACAATGCCGGAGATCGCCCCCGATGCTCCGATCAGCGGGGCCTCGGAGGCCGGGTCGAGCAGCCCATGCGCCAGTGCGCCTGCAGCGGCGCAGAGCAGGTAGAAGACGAGGTAGCGGAAGTGCCCGAGGGCATCCTCGACATTGTCGCCGAACACCCAGAGGAACAGCATGTTCATGGCGAGATGCATGAAATCGCCATGCAGGAAGGAATAGGTGACGAAAGTGAAGCCGTCGGGGACGACGACCAGCGAGGGATCAAGCTGGGCGTAGTCGAAGATGAGCGCCGGGATATAGCCGAAGCCGAGCAGTGCTGCATTGGCGAACTGCTCGGAGGCAATCGGACCGGTGATCAGCCAGACGACGACGTTGATCACGATCAGGCTGATCGTGACGTACTGGACCTTGATGTGCTTCAGGGTGTTCGTATCGTGAAGCGGAATGAACATGCGGTCTCCCGAAGCACAGGTTACGGCCCGTTTCTCCCGCCGAATCTCGATCGGGCGACGATGCGCAAGCGGACGTTATCTGTTTTTCCCGGGAATCCAAAGAACGTCGGCTTGACCTTTGTCATTTGCAAAGCGGGCCGCGACGAACAGGAAATCCGACAGGCGGTTGATATAGGCGATGGCTTCCGTGCTGACGATTTCGCCTTCGATCTGGGCAAGCGCCACCACCTGGCGTTCCGCACGGCGTGCGACCGTGCGGGCGACATGGAGGGCTGCAGAGGCGGGGCTGCCGGCCGGAAGCACGAAGGAGCGCAAGGGATCGAGCTCGGCATTCAGCCGGTCGATCTCGGTTTCGAGCCAGGTCACCTGTGCTGCGACGATGCGCAGCGGTTCGTATTGCGGCGGCTCGCCGGTGTCGGGTGTCGCGAGATCCGCGCCGAGATCGAAGAGATCGTTCTGGATCCGCATCAGCGCGGCATCGAGGTCGACGTTGCCGGCCGTATGCTGCCGCGCCAGGCCGACAAAGGCGTTGGTTTCGTCCACTGCGCCATAGGCATCGACGCGCAGGTCGCTTTTCAGACGGCGCGGCCCGGAGACGAGCCCGGTGGTGCCGTTGTCACCCGTCCGGGTGTAAATCTTGTTGAGCTTCACCATGGGTGGACGCAGTCCTCTCGCGCAATATCAGGAACGGTGTGGAACGGCTGTCCGTTCAAGATTGCGTCAGGTCGGGCGGCCGCCGCCGGTGATCCAGAGCGTGAGCATGATCAGGGCGATCGCGATCGCCTGCAGCAGAACGCGCGCCTGCATCAGCTTGTTGGACGTGTTGCCACTGCCGCCCTTTGCCATGTTCACGAGGCCGCGGATCAAGACGATCACGACCAGGCCCATGACGAACAGGGTCAGGCCGGTAAAGAAGCTGGACATCGAACTCTTCCTTGCAATTCTTGCGTCAGCCAAGTCGGCCGATGATGCGATAAAACAGTGCCGCCGGCAGAAGCTTCTTCAGAAGCGCGCCCTGTCTGGCGGGCCTTGTTACAATATAGTGCGGTTTCGGTTTCTTTGCTGTCAGCGCGTGCTTCAAAACCGCATAAACCGCCTCCGGGCCAAGCTTTCCGGCCGCGGGTTTGCTCTCGCCTTTCAGGCGTCGCATCTGCCGTTCGTATTCGACGCGATGCACCGAATTCTTGAGGTCGATGAAGCGCTCGATATAGGTGACGGCATTGGCGGTGAATTTCGAGGTGATCGGCCCGGGCTCGATCAGGCTCACCTCGATACCGCTGCCGGCCAGTTCCATCTTGAGGGTCAGCGACAGGCCCTCGATCGCAAACTTGGAGGCGTTGTAGGCGCCGCGCCAGCGATAGGGCACGATGCCGAGGATGGAGGAGCACTGCACGATGCGGCCGCTGCCGCGCGCCCGCATCGCCGGGATCACCCGCCGCGTCAGGTCGTGCCAGCCAATCACGTTGGTTTCGAGCTGGAGCCTCAGCGCCTCGGTCGGCAGATCCTCGACCGCACCCGCCTGGCCATAGGCGCCGTTGTTGAACAGCGCATCGATGCGCCCGCCGGAAAGGGCCAGCACCGTATCGGCCAGGGCAGCGATACTCTCCGGCTTGGTATAGTCCATCAGAAAGGTCTCGATGCCCTCGCTTTCAAGCGATTGCCGGTCCTCTTCCCGCCGCACGGTCGCAAAGACCCGCCAGCCGTCGGCGTGAAGTGCGCGTACGCAATGGGCGCCGATTCCGGAGGAGCATCCGGTGACAATGATTGTGGGGCGATCCGTCATCCGGTCGAATCCTGTAGAAATCCTGCCTCGGTTTCCCATATTCATCGGCGGGATACAATTGAATTGCGCAAGCCGGAACCCGCCAGCGTTGTCGCCGTTGGGGTCATGCGAAGCCAAGGAAACGGCGCCGAGACGGACGTACTGATCGGGTAGTCCCGGCGCCTCGTAGGATTGGAATGGAATGCCAGCGTTTATACGCATCACCTGGAAAGTCGTTTTCGATGCGCTCTGGCACTTCAGCCTCGACGACGGTTGGGCGATGGCGAGCCATGTGGCGCTGTCGTCGCTGCTCGCCGTGTTTCCCTTCCTGATTTTCGGCACGGCGCTCGGCAGCTTTCTCGGGGCCGACCAATTTGCCGAAACGGCGGTGCATCTGATTTTCGATGCCTGGCCGGAATCGATCGCCAAGCCCATCGCCGACGAAATCGTGCGGGTGCTGACCATCCCGCGCGGCGGGCTCTTGACCGTTTCGGTGCTGGCCGCCGCCTATTTCGCCTCCAACGGCGTCGAGGCGCTGCGCGTCTCGCTCAACCGCGCCTATCGCGTCACCGAGAGCCGCTACTGGTACGTCACCCGGCTTGCGAGCCTGGGTTTCGTGCTGGCCGGCGTCCTGATTCTGGCCGCACTCAGCATCCTGCTCGTCGCCGTGCCGTTGGCGGTGCGGTATGCCGGACAGTGGCTCCCCTGGCTTGCTGATGTGCTTGCGACTGTCGACAATTGGAGCTTGCCGCTCGCACTCGTCGTGCTGACCACCGGTCTGCTGGTGTCGCATCTCTGGCTGCCGGACGGCCACCGCAAGGTGATCGACGTGCTGCCGGGCATCGTGCTGACGCTTGTCTGCTGGACGATCGGCGCCTATGCCTTTGCTTCCTACCTCGCGACCTTCGCCACCTATGTCTCGACCTATGCAGGTCTGGCGTCGATCATGATCGTGCTGGTGTTTCTCTACATGATCGCAGCGATCTTCATCATCGGCGCCGAGATCAATGCCGCGATCCTCAAATACAGGGTCAAGCGCATGGTGCGGCGCAGCTTCCAGCTGCGCAATGGTGGGGATACCGCTCGCGAGGAGCAGGACCTAGCCGATTAGCGCACGGACGTCTTCAGGCGTGCGGCCGGCAGCACGGAAGGCTGCGATGCCGGTATCCTGGTTGCTCTTCGACAGCTTGCGCCCGTCTGGGCCAAGGAGCAGCCGATGATGGTGATAGAGCGGCTCCGGCAGATCGAGAAGCCGCTGCAGCAGCCGGTGAACGGATGTCGCGTGATAGAGGTCGCGGCCGCGCACCACATGGGTGATGCCCTGCAGCGCGTCGTCGACGACGACGGAGAGATGATAGCTCGACGGCGCATCGGAGCGCGACAGGATCACGTCGCCCCAGGCGCCGGGATCGGCGATGATCGTGCCGGTCTGGCCTTCGGGGCCGCTGCCGCTTTCGCTCCAGGTCAGGCGGGTATCTCCGATGAGGGCGACGGCCTTTTCCATGTCGAGCCGCCACGCATAGGCCTTGCCGCTCGACAGCAGGCCGGCGCGGTCGCGAGCCTTAAGCTCACGTTCGCGACCCGGGTAGACTGGGCTTCCGTCCGGATCGCGCGGCCAGGGCCCGCCTCCTTCTTCGGCGGCGGCGACCGCCGTCTTGATCTCGCCGCGCGTCATGTTTGCGGGATAGACGACGCCGAGCGCATCGAGCCGCGCCAATGCCGACGCATAGGCGTCGAGATGCTCCGACTGGCGGCGCGCCGGGCGCTCCCAGTCGAGGCCCAGCCAGGCGAGGTCTTCGAAGATCGCCGCCTCGAATTCGGGGCGGCAGCGGGTCCGGTCGATATCCTCGATGCGCAGCAGGAACCGTCCGTTTGCGGCCTTCGCCATGTCGTGGTTCAGGACCGCGGAAAGCGCGTGGCCGAGATGAAGCAGGCCATTGGGGCTGGGGGCAAAGCGGAAAACGGGTGGCGTGTCAGGCATGCTTTCCCTTTGCCATGGAAGGGGTATAAAAATCATCCGCTTTGTGGAGGCGTCATGCGGATCATCCGGACACATGAGGACATCGAGGCCGGGCTTTCGGGCCTGGTGATGCTCGATGCGCGCCTCGGGCACGTCGTTGCCAGAGCCGGCCCCGTGCCGCTCCGGCGCACCGATCCCGGCTATCGTGGCCTTGCCAGCATCATCGTCTCGCAAATGGTCTCGAAGGCCAGTGCGGCCGCGATCTGGCGGCGCATGGAGGAGAAGCTCGGCGAGGTGACGGCCGCGGGCGTCAATTCGCTGAGCGACGAGGATTGCCGGGCGATCGGGCTGTCGCGGGCGAAGGCAGAGGCGCTGAGGCGCGTGGCCGAAGTGGTCGTCGGTGGTCAGATCGATCTCGACGCGATCTGCAACATCGACGGATCGGAGGCGATCCGGGAGTTGACGGCGATCAAGGGGGTGGGGCGCTGGACGGCTGAAGTCTATCTGCTCTTCTGCGCCGGCCACCCGGATGTCTTTCCCTCCGGCGACGTCGCGCTGCAAAACGCGATCGGCCACGGACTGGGCCTCGAACTGCGCCCGAGCGCACGCGAAATTGATTCGCTCGCCGCTTCCTGGTCGCCCTGGCGCAGCGTCGCGGCACGCCTCTTCTGGGCCTATTACTCACAGGAAATGCGTCGTGATGCTGTTCCTGTGACACCTTGAAGGAAAAAGCGAATCCAGCGCACGCATTTTTGTTTCCGGCTTCACAATCCTGTTGCAACGGGCCTAATATAGAAGGTGCAGATGCCGAATCGATCAGGAGAATACGCTTGACGATTGCAGTCTCACCACAGGCCTTGCCGGCGCTCGTCTTGAACGCTGACTATAGGCCGCTGAGTTACTACCCCTTGTCGCTTTGGTCCTGGCAGGACGCGATCAAGGCCGTCTTCCTTGACCGTGTAAATATCCTTGCCGAGTACGAACATTCGGTGTCGTCTCCGAGTTTCTCGATGCGACTGCCGAGCGTTGTTTGCCTCAAGAGCTACGTGCAGCCCTCACGCCACCCGGCCTTCACCCGGTTCAACGTGTTCCTGCGCGACAAATTCGAATGCCAGTATTGCGGTTCGCCCGACGATCTCACCTTCGATCACGTGGTGCCCCGCGCTCACGGCGGCCAGACGACCTGGGACAATGTCGTCGCAGCCTGCTCGCCCTGCAATCTGCGCAAGGGCAGCAAGCTGCCGAAGCAGGCCGGCATGTTCCCGCACCAGCGGCCCTATCAGCCGACGGTTCAGGATCTGCACAACAACGGCCGGCTCTTCCCGCCGAACCATCTGCATGAAAGCTGGATGGACTATCTCTACTGGGACGTCGAACTGCAGCCCTGACGCTGTTCGTGCCTTCTTGCCGGATCAGGCCGCAAAAGCGGGGTCAGGACAGGTGCGTGCGCTCGCGAAACTTTGTCGGGGCGGTCACGACACATCGTGCCTGTTTCCCAAGAGCGATCTGGGTCAGCGCGCCTTTGCCGCACCGCGCAGGGCGATCGCTGCGAGGATAAGGCTGGCGATCACGTTCCATCCGGCAAAGGAGAGCCCGAGCACCCGCAAGGAGGCTTCGGTGCAGGACGGGCCATGCTTGGAATCGAGGTCGCCGAGCAGGTCGCCGACATTGGACGAAATCCCTTGTGCGGTCGTGGCGCAGGTCGACGGGCCTTCCCAGAAACCCCACTCCGCGCCCGAATGGTAGACGCCCATCCCGGCGCCGACCAGCATCAGGATGCCGACGATGAGAAGCAGCGTGCGTGTCGTCCACGCCGGCAGTTTGAACACGCTCGTGGCGATTGCCAGAACGCCGACCGGGATGCCGTAGTAGTAGGGATCGCGCTGCAACAGGCAGAGCGCGCAGGGGATATAGCCGCCGACATGCTCGAAGCCGAGCGCCCCGCCGACTGTCGCCGCCATGCCGAGCGTTACGATAACGGCGATCAGCAGATGCTGGCGGGATTGGGTGGCGGCGTCGATCATCTATACCTCGCGGGCGGCAGCTCGAAACCGACGCATGCCGCAGTGCAAACTGGATGGCGCCTTCTTAGGCAGGATCGCACGCGCTGTAAATCGCGGCGGCTGCGACCGGCCCGCACGCTTTCGTGATTGTTGGTCGTGCATCCTGAAAATGATGGTTGACCACGGCGAAATCCTTCGTGTAAATCCGAGCCGCTGATATCGCACTTCCCTGAGCCCCATTGGCGGAATTGGTAGACGCGCTCGACTCAAAATCGAGTTCCGAAAGGAGTGCTGGTTCGACCCCGGCATGGGGCACCACCAGACTGCAACCCATCCAACATTCTCTTGCATCAAGGCAACGACGTCCGTTTCGACGGACTGTGCGGCATTGAGATCTTTCATGTCTGCCGACGTCGTCTCACGGACGCGCTCCGCTGCCGATTTGTCGCAGTGACTCTTGAACCCATTTCGGCAACAAACAGAATGATCTTTTTGTTTTGGATTTGCCGATGATGGATCTGCTCTTTCCCTACTACCTCTGGATCAAGGCGGCGCATGTCGTCTCGGTCGTCATCTGGCTCGGCGGGCAAGCCCTTCTCGTCGCGCAGCTCGCCAGCCAACGGCAGGCGCTTGCTGAAGGCGGCGGTGCCGAAACCTTGGGGGTGATCGGACAGCGTGGCCTGCGCGCCGTGATCAATCCGGCGATGCTCGCGACGCTTTTGTTGGGCGCCACCCTGTTTTTCCTGCGGGGGCCGGAGCTGCTCGGCGAGCCCTGGTTTCAAGTCAAGCTTGCCTGCGTCCTGGCGATGACAGGCCTGCACGGCGCGATCGCCGCAACGGTGTCTTCCCTTCGCCGCCCAGACCGGCGGGTGTCGGCCGGTCGCATCCGCATGCTGCAAGCTGCCGGCCTGGCACTGACCGTCACCATCATTTCCATCGCCATCATCAAGTGAGCCTGACCATGTCCGAGCCCGAAACCCGAAATCCTATCTCCCGCCTGCTGCGCTTTGCGGCGATCGCCGAGGGAACGACTTTGCTCCTGCTCGTTTGCGTCGGGGTGCCGCTGAAGCACGGCTTCGGCTTTGCCGAGGTCACACGCTGGCTCGGCCCTTTGCATGGCATGGCCTTCCTCATCTACGTCTGGGCCGTCATCAATGAGCTGGCGCTGCGTGATCAGCCACGCGGTTGGGCGATCAAGGCGATGCTGTTCAGCTTCCTGCCGGGCGGGACCTTCTGGTTCTTCCGTCGCTCGGTTGTATCCGGGAGATAGGATCGTGGGCTACGACAAGGGACTTCGTACACGGGAGGAAATCCTTCAGGCCGCTGGACGGCTGGTTTTCGTTCGCGGCTATGCAGCGTCCTCGTTTTCGGAGATCACGGCTGCCCTCGGCGTCTCGCTCGGCAAGATCACCCACCACTTTCCAAACAAGGCCGCCCTGTTCGAAGCGCTGTTCGAACAGGTGGTGATGCATTTCCGCACCGAGACTTTGCCGATCTTCGAAGACCCGGAACTCTCGCCGTCGCAGCGGATCGAGCGGGTGTTTTTCCGGATTGAGACCTTCTACGCCGGACAAGGGGAGATCATCGGTTGTCCGGTTGGACAGACGATGATCGATCCCCTGGCGACGACGGCGGCGATGCGGGACCTTGCGACTGCTGTCCTCAAGGACATGGAAAGGCTGCTCGCACGCAATCTGGAGGAGATGGGTTGGACGCCGGCGCAGGCGGTCGCACGGGCCGCCATCGTTGTGGCGGCCTGGCAGGGGGCGGTGTTTCTGTCCCGAGGCGGTGGCGGGATTGGCGGTTTTCGTCACGTTCTCGGCCATATCCGCGCTCTTCTCGCCGAAGTGCCGCCGACTTGAAACGCAAGGGCGGTGTTCGGCGCTGAAGCGATGACCAGTGTGGCGCACGCTCACGCAGCCGTGTCGTCGCGGTCATTGAACTGTCGCTTGCGAAGGTGTTAGGTGCGCTGCAGCAAGAAAACTGTCATGGCAGCGTCATGTTACCGAGAATAGAGACCTACGACGACCTCTACCGCGCTTTCCGCTGGCAGATCCCGGAAAAGTTCAATATCGGCGTTGCCGTCAGCGACGCCTGGGCTGCGCGGGCGCCGGAGCGGGTTTGTCTCCAGCATTTTGATCCCGGCGGTGCGCATCGGTCGCTCACCTATGGTGCATTCGCGCGGCAATCCTCTGCCTTCGCCAAGGGGCTTGCGGGGGAGGCTGTCGTGCCCGGCGAGCGGGTCGCGATCCTGCTGCCGCAGGGGTTCGAAACGGCGATCGCCCATGCGGCGATCTACAAGCACGGTGCCATCGCTCTGCCGCTGGCGCTGCTCTTCGGCGTCGAGGCGCTCGAGTACCGGCTGCGCGATGCCGGCGTGGCAGCTGTCGTCACCAACAGCTTCGGTTATGAACGCATTGCGGCGATCCGTGAACGGCTGCCTGATTTGCGGCTTGTGGTGCTGGCGGAGGATCAGCCGCAGGCGGGCACGATCGCCTTCTCGGACTTGGCGTCGGGTGATCCTTCGGGCTTTGTTGCGGCCGATACCGGGCCCGACGATCCGGCCTTGATGATCTATACGTCAGGCACGACAGGGCCGCCGAAGGGGGCACTGCACGGGCACCGGGTGCTGCTCGGCCATCTGCCGGGCTTCGAGTTTCACCATCACTTCCTGCCGCAGCCGGGTGACCGCATGTGGACGCCGGCCGACTGGGCCTGGGCGGGAGGGCTGCTCAACGCGCTGTTGCCGTCGCTGCTGCATGGCGTCCCGGTCGTGTCGTCGCCGGCCCAAAAATTCGATCCGCATACGGCCTTTCGCATCCTGGAAGAAATGGACGTGCGCAACGCCTTCATTCCGCCGACGGCGCTTCGACTGATGAAGGCGGTCGAGAACCCGCGCGAGCGCTATCGGCTTAATCTGAGAACCATCGGCTCGGCCGGTGAATCCCTTGGTCGCGAAACCTATGAGTGGGCAAAGGCCGCGCTCGGGATCGAGGTCAGCGAGTTCTATGGCCAGACCGAGTGCAACATCGTCATCTCGTCGGCTGCCGATCTTGGCGTCGTCAAGCCGGGCTCAATGGGCAAGGCAGCGCCCGGTCACCGCGTGGCGATCATCGACGGCGAGGGGCGCGAGTTGCCGGCCGGCAGCGTCGGACAGGTGGCGGTGAAACGGCCGGACCCGGTGATGTTCCTCGGCTATTGGGGCAACGAGGCGGCGACCGAGAAGAAATTCATCGGCGACTGGATGACGACCGGCGATCAGGGCGTGATGGACGAGGAGGGCTACTTCACCTTCTTTGGCCGTGACGACGACGTCATCACCTCGTCGGGCTATCGCATCGGTCCCGGCGAGATCGAGGATTGCCTGGCCGGCCATCCGGACGTCCAGCTCGCAGCCGCGGTCGGAAAACCGGATCCGGTGAGGACCGAGATCGTCAAGGCCTATGTGGTGCTGAGACCCGGCGTCGTCGGCGACGATCGTGTTGCGAGCTCCATCCGTGAATGGGTGAAGACCCGGCTGTCGATGCATGAATATCCGCGCGAGATCGCCTTCGTCGACAGCCTGCCGCTGACGACGTCGGGCAAGGTGATCCGCCGGTTCCTGCGTGAACAGGCGGCGGCGGAAGCGCACGAGGCGATCGAGATTTCCGAAGCCTCGTAGCCCCCGCGGGCGCCGCGCGATTGAACCCATTGGCTGGACGGGAAAGCGGGCGGAAACCGCGTGCAGTTTCTTGTCCCGCTCTAGCGCCCGGCCAGCGCCTTGATCTTGTCGCGCAGGATCCGCGCCATGTTGCGGGTGTTGCGATAGAGATGGAGCTGGGCTGCCACCTGGCGCACTTCGCGGTCTCGGGTCTGCTGCAGGCCGATCACCATGGTTCCCATGTCTTCGCGCTCCTGCCAGAAGCGGCTCATGATCGGGTGGTCCGGTACCGCGCAGGAATCGGAGCGCGAGATGTTGGCGTCGTCGAGATGCCATTCCGTCAGTTCGGCGAGAAGCAGCTTGCCCGGCGAGAACCTGGCATAGCGCTCGTCATAGGCGGTCTTCCAGGTGTAGGCCTCGCCCGACATCAGGAAGACGACCATCGAGGCGATCGCCTTGCCGTCGAGATCGAGCGTGTGGATGCGCACGCTGTCGCCGTCCGCCAGATTGGTGATCGCCTCGCGGGCAAAGGCGGCGCGGAAACGGTCGAGCACCATGGCGCTGCGCGCCTTGCCCTTCCAGCCGGAGGCTTCCAGCGCCAGGAATTCCTCCATGCGCAAGCGGACGTCGGCAGGCTGGCGGGCGACCGAATAGACGAGCTCGCCCTCTTTTTCGAGATTGTTCCACTGCCGCCGCAGCTCGCGGAAATGCGCCGGGCTGATTGCCTGGCGCAGATAGGTCGGGCCGTCGAGCAGGCTTTCAAGCATCGGCCGGCTGAAAGTGTCGGTCACCGTCAGAGGCAGGTTGCGGCCGATGGCGACGGCGCGGGTGAGGCGGGCAACCTTGCCGTTCAGCCGCATGTCGGGCAGCACCAGGATCGAGGGCAGCCCGGTTGCCGGTGCGGCAAAGGCTTCGAACAGGTTGTCGATTGTCTCGGCCGCATCCTCGGCGTCGAGCAGTGGCACGCCCAGCGGTCCGAACGGGTTCGACCAGGCGCGGATGATCGGTGCGCCGATCGAAAAGCCGGGTTTTTCGATCGAGAACGGCATCAGGAAGCGCAGACGGCTGCGGCGTTCGTCGTTGTCGCGCATGATTGCAAGCCGGATGACGCGCTCTTCCAGGCGCGGCATGGCCGGCGCGAGGAAGCGTCCGGTGAAGAAGACGTTCGGCTCCAGCGCCCGGTTCGACAGGAAGTCGAGCTCGCGCTGCAACTCGTAGCCGGCCCTTGCCGGATAGATGGCAAGATGGCGTCCGGGGCGACCGACCTCGATCAGCTGCTCTGCGGTCGGCCCGCTGTCGCCGGCCTGCGCCAGGCCGCCGAGAACCCGTGCGGCCCGGCTGTTTGCATCGCTCGGAAGATTGGTATTGCCGATCATGGATGGACAGCCCCGTTGTTATCATTGCCGGCCCGTGCTCTTGCGAAGGCGAAGAGCGCGAAGCCGAAGGTACGCCGGACGGCGATGTGCAGCAGCATCGCCTCTACGAACATAGCACCGGCGGTTGCAAAAGCAGCACCGTTCAGTCCGAAAAGAGGGATGAGGCTGAGGTTGAGTGCGATGTTGACCACCAGCGCGCCAGCGTAGAGGATCACGCACAGCGTCTGTTGGCCGGCCATCGTCAGCAGCGTTTCGGCCGGGCCGACGAAAGCCTTGGCGAGGATGCCCGCAAAAAGCACCATCATCAGCGGCAGTCCGGTGACGAAGGCCGGCCCGAAAAGCGACAGCAGGAACGGCCCCGCCAGAAGCACCAAAGCGCCGACCAGAAGCGACGGCCAGAAGGCCCAACGGGCGCTTTCGATCGCGATGCCGGGGATCTGGCCGGGATCGCGCGCCATCGCGTTGGAGACGCGCGGGCCTGCGGCTGCCTTGACCGCGAACATGACGAAATGCACCAGCGCCATCGTCTTGGCAGCGGCGAAATAGATCGCGACGTCGTCCGGCTCAAGGTAGAGGCCGACGATCACCACATCGGAATTGGTGAGAAGGAACCCGAAGCCATCGACCAGGAAGACCGGGATCGAGACCTTGAGCCAGCGGCGAAGCTCGACGCGTCGCGGTCCTGGAACATAGCGCGAGCGAAGGCGATAGGTGAGCGCGAGAAACTGCGAGACGCTGGTGACATAGGCCGCGGCCATGGCTGCCATCATGGCCGTTTGCGCCGTATGCGGCGCCCCGGCGGTGACGGCGAGCACCATGAAAACGAGCACCAGCAGCGGCCGGATGATGAAGGTGGGGCTCATGGCGGCAATCGGCCAGCCATGGGCGCGCGCGGTGCCATCCATGACGTCGCCGAGCGAAATCATCGGCAGGGTAAAGAGCCCGAGATAGAGGGGCACGAGGTAGTAGGCCTCGATGTGCCCGGAAAAGAACCAGAAACCGGCAAGGCCGAGGACCGCGACCGTGGTGGCGGAGGAAAGTGCGAAGATGCGCACCGTCGTCGTGACGCCTCGGATCTCGTCCATGGCGGCCGATGCCTGGTACTCCGGCAGGAAGCGGATGACCACGGAGTGGAAGCCGACGCAGGAGAGGCTGCCGAACAGGATGACCAGCACCCAGACGAAGACGAAGATGCCGTATTCGAACTCGCCCATCAGCCGCGCAAGGATGATCTGCGACAGGAAGGCGATGGCGGCGCTGACGATACGAACCGCGAAGGCGACGAGCGCCATGCGGCGCGCGGCGTTCTTCGCGTCCGAACCGGTGAGGATCGGGAGAAGTCCGGCGAATATTGCGGACAGGCGGTGTCTCAGTGCCGACGGCAGCATTCGTCCGGCCGTTTGACATACCGCCATGAACACGAGAACACCCTGAGATTACGCAATACAGGGTTTCAGTACTGCCAGAACAGCGTTAACAAAGGGTGCAGCGCGGTTGTAAGGAATGGGGGCAACCATGCCGATTGAGGACATCGAGCGGCAACGGATGATGCAGGCGAAATCGATCGGCCCGCGCATGGTCGGCTATCTCCAGGAGATCGGCATCGAGCGGTTGGACGACCTCAAAACGGCGGATGCGCAAGACCTCGCACTCCGCATCAACGCCACGCTAGGCCGCCGCCACATCAACCGCACCGGCATTCGCGCACTCGAAAGCCTGATTGCCCACGCCAGGTCGTCCGATCTCTAGCAAGCAGGCCCCGCGAAACGAAAATGCCGCCCGGAGGCGGCATTTCTGAAGGGCAGGGGGTACAGACAGCACCCGCTTTCCATATTCGGCTTATGCCTCGTAGATGCCGTGGCAGTGCTTGTACTTCTTGCCCGAACCGCAGGGGCACAGCTCGTTGCGCGACACCTTGCCCCAGGACAGTGGGTTGGCCGCGTCGCGCTGTACCGGCGGAGCTGCCAGAAGCGTTTCGCCGCCGAAATCGTCCTCGCCGGTCAGCGGGTCGATGTGGTGGCCGTGCATGGCCGGCGGGACCGGCTGTGGCGCTTCTGCCGCTTCGCGCACCAGCTCGACGCGCATGAGTTGTGCCGTCACGGCCTGGCGCAGGTTGCCGAGCAGGGCCTGGAACAGCTCGAAGGCTTCGGACTTGTATTCCTGCAGCGGGTCGCGCTGGGCATAACCGCGGAAGCCGATGACCGAGCGCAGGTGGTCGAGGTTGACGATGTGCTCGCGCCACAGATGGTCGAGCGTCTGCAGCACGACCGAGCGTTCGACATACTGCATGATCTCGGGACCGAAGCGTTCGGCACGGTCGGCGGCTTCCTTTTCGGCAGCGGCCATGACGCGCTCGAGAATATCGGCCTCGTCAATGCCTTCCTCGGCGGCCCATTCGGTGATCGGCAGGTCGAGATTGAGGTATTGCTGCACGTCGGCCTTGAGGCCGGCGACGTCCCACTGCTCGGCATAGGCCTTTTCGGGAATGCGCTTGCTGACCATGTCTTCGACGACTTCGGTGCGCATGTCGGTCACGGTTTCGGTGACGCTTTCGGCATCCATCAGCTCGATACGCTGCTCGAAGATCACCTTGCGCTGATCGTTGAGAACGTCGTCGTACTTCAGAAGGTTCTTGCGGATGTCGAAGTTGCGGGCTTCGACCTTCTTCTGGGCGCGTTCGAGTGCCTTGTTGATCCACGGATGGATGATCGACTCGCCTTCCTTGAGGCCCAGCTTCTGCAGCATGCCGTCCATGCGGTCGGAGCCGAAGATGCGCATCAGGTCGTCCTGGAGCGACAGGTAGAACTTGGAGCGACCCGGGTCGCCCTGACGGCCGGAACGGCCGCGCAGCTGGTTGTCGATGCGCCGGCTTTCGTGGCGCTCGGTCGCGAGAACGTAAAGGCCGCCGGCGGCCAGCGCCTTTTCCTTGAGCTGCTGCACTTCGGCGCGGATCGCCTGTTCGCGCTGTTCGCGCTCGGGGCCGGGCTCGACGTCCGAGAGCTCCTGCTGGATGCGCATGTCGACGTTGCCGCCGAGCTGGATGTCGGTACCGCGACCGGCCATGTTGGTGGCGATCGTGACGGCGCCCGGCACGCCGGCCTGGGCGACGATGAAGGCTTCCTGCTCGTGGTAGCGGGCGTTCAGAACCTGGAAGTTGGCAAAGCCCGACTTCTTCAGGAGGTCGGCGAGCTGTTCCGACTTTTCGATCGACGTCGTGCCGACCAGCATCGGCTGGCCGCGCTCGTGCGCCGACTTGATCTCCTCGATGATGGCGTTCAGCTTCTCGCCCTGGGTGCGATAGACTTCGTCGTCCTCGTCGATACGCTTGATCGGCAGGTTGGTCGGGACTTCAACGACTTCCAGACCGTAGATGTTGCCGAATTCTTCCGCTTCGGTGGAGGCCGTACCGGTCATGCCGCCGAGCTTGGAATACATGCGGAAGTAGTTCTGGAAGGTGATCGATGCGAGCGTCTGGTTCTCGGGCTGGATCTGCACCTTTTCCTTGGCTTCGAGCGCCTGGTGCTGGCCTTCCGAATAACGGCGGCCCGGCATCATGCGGCCGGTGAATTCGTCGATGATGACGATCTCGCCGTTGCGAACGATGTAGTCCTTGTCGCGCTGGAACAGCTTGTGGGCCTTGAGCGCATTGTTGACGTGGTGGACGATCGCGACGTTTTCGATGTCGTAGAGCGATTCACCCTTGAGCAGGCCCGCCTCGCGCAGCAGGTTTTCCAGCTTCTCGGTGCCTTCTTCGGAGAAGTTGGCCGAGCGCTGCTTTTCGTCGATCTCGTAATCTTCGGGCGAAAGCAGCGGAATGAACTGGTTGATCGTGTTGTACAGATCCGAGCGGTCGTCGAGCGGGCCGGAGATGATCAGCGGCGTGCGCGCTTCGTCGACGAGGATCGAGTCCACTTCATCGACGATGGCGAAGAAGTGACCGCGCTGGACCATCTGTCCGCGCTCGTACTTCATGTTGTCGCGCAGATAGTCGAAGCCGAGCTCGTTGTTGGTGGCGTAGGTGATGTCGCAGGCATAGGCGGCTTTGCGCTGCTCGTCGGTCAGGCCGTGGACGATGACGCCCGTGGTCATGCCGAGGAAGCTATAGATGCGGTCCATGGTGCCGGCGTCGCGCTGGGCGAGGTAGTCGTTGACGGTAACGACGTGGACGCCCTTGCCCGCAAGCGCGTTCAGGTAGACCGGAAGCGTCGCGACGAGGGTCTTGCCTTCACCGGTCTTCATTTCGGCGATGGCGCGCTCATGCAGGATCATGCCGCCGATGAGCTGGACGTCGAACGGGCGCAGGCCGAGCACGCGGCGGGCCGCTTCGCGGGCGACTGCAAAGGCCGGAACCAGCAGGTCGTCGAGCGTCTTGCCTTCTTCCAGCTGCTTGCGGAATTCCACCGTCTTGCCGGCGAGCGCCTCGTCCGACAGGGCCTTCATGTCGGCTTCGAGAGCGTTGATGGCATCCACCCGGGCTTTGTAGCCACGCACGCGGCGATCGTTGGAGGAGCCAAACAACTTGCGGGCTAGGCCGCCGAGACTGACCATATGAATGGTCCTTTCTTTTTTGTTGCCTTGGGTCTCATGGCCGCGCCGCGAAAACCGCGCAATGCCGTGAAACGCCCGGAAACTGTTCTGGACGCGAGGTTGCGTGACAGATAAGAGGGGGGTCGAATTATGTCAACGCAATTGCACTGCCGGACGGCTACAGAACCGCCACATTCTGGTGTTGTGCAGCCGCTACAAGCTGCAGGCAATTGCGCCGAAGGCCAATGTGAAAGGTTAGTGAGCATGACCAAGTTGAAAACCCTGGCCGCCGCGGCACTGGTTGCGGCGATGGCCGTACATGGTGGCGCGCGGGCGGAAGACGCCGATCCGGTGGTCGCCAAGGTTGGCGGCGAGGACGTGCGCCAGTCCGAACTCAACCTTGCTCTGGGCGGTCTCGACCCGCAGCTGCAGCAGATGCCGGAAGAACAGAAGCGCGCCGCTGCACTGTCGGCAATCATCGACGTCAAGCTTCTGTCCGCCACGGCCGAGAAGGAAGGCCTGCAGGACGACGCCACCTTCAAGCAGCGCGTCGCGTACCTCACCGAGCGCGAACTGCACAACGCCTACTTCAAGAAGCACGTCGTCGACGCCATCACCAAGGACGAGGTGAAGGCCCGCTACGACAAGGAAGTCGCGGCCATTCCGGTTCAGGAAGAAGTGAAGGCCCGTCATATCCTGGTCAAGACGGAAGACGAAGCCAAGGAAATCATCAAGGAACTCGACGCCGGCAAGAGCTTCGTCGAGCTTGCCAAGGCGAAGTCCACCGATCCGAACAAGAACGACGGCGGCGACCTCGGCTACTTCACCAAGGGCCGCATGGTGCCGGAATTCGAAACGGCTGCCTTCGCTCTCGAGAAGGGCACCTACACCAAGACCCCGGTCAAGACCCAGTTCGGCTTCCACGTCATCCTGGTCGAAGACAAGCGTCCGCAGGCCCCGCCGCCGCTCGAGCAGGTCGAACAGCAGGTTCGTCAGCTTGTGATGCGTGACAAGTATGTCGAGCTGCTTGCCGCTGCCAAGAAGGATGCAGGCGTCGAAATTTCCGACCCAGCGCTGAAGCAGGCCTATGACGAGGCCAACAAGGCGCAGGAAGCGCAAGAAGCCAAGTAATTCGATCGGCGGGCCCTGCCACCGGCGGGGCCTGTCGTCACCGCTTTTTGTCGATGCCCGGCATGAAAACCGTTCGGGCATTTGTCGCAAGATGGATCTGGAACCGTTTCGGTTGTAGACCGCTCCGGATCTTTGTTCTTAGGCACTCCTGAAGGCCGCCCTGGTTCTTCCTGGAGATGCTTTGGTTTCAACACGTCACAGCAGGTTTCCCATGTCCGGCTCCGTTTCCCCGCTCGCTCCGAAAACCTTTGCCGAAATGCCCTCCGTGCGCGGCGTCCGCATGGCGACCGCAGCCGCCGGCATCAAGTACAAGAACCGCACCGACGTGCTGATGATGGTGTTCGACCGGCCGGCTGTCGTGGCCGGTGTCTTCACCCGTTCCAAGTGCCCCTCGGCCCCTGTCGATTTCTGCCGCAAGAACCTTTCTGGCGGTGTCGCACGCGCCGTCGTCGTCAACTCCGGCAACGCCAATGCCTTCACCGGCAAGAAGGGCCGCGACGCGACCGAACTGACGGCGAAGTCGGCGGCAAAGGCTGTCGGCTGCGCGGAGAGCGAAGTGTTCCTGGCGTCGACCGGCGTCATCGGCGAACCCTTGGACGCGACCAAGTTTGCCGGCGTACTCGACGATCTGGCTGTTGCCGGCAAAGAGGATTTCTGGTTCGAAGCCGCCAAGGCGATCATGACGACGGATACCTATCCGAAGGTCGCGACACGCAGCGCCGACATCGGTGGCGTCAAGGTGACGATCAACGGCATCGCCAAGGGCGCCGGCATGATCGCGCCCGACATGGCGACGATGCTCTCCTTCGTGGTCACCGATGCCGACATTGCGCCGGCCGCGCTGCAGGCCCTGCTTTCGGCCGGCGTCGGCCCGACCTTCAATTCGGTCACGGTCGACAGCGACACTTCGACGTCCGACACGCTGATGCTCTTTGCGACGGGCGCTGCATCGGCCGATGGCCAGCCGGCGATCACCGACGCGGCCGACCCGCGGCTCGATGCCTTCCGCGCAGCACTGAACGATCTCCTGCGCGATCTGGCGCTCCAGGTGGTGCGTGACGGCGAAGGCGCGCGCAAGATGGTCGAGGTCACCGTCGAGGGCGCCGAGAACGATGCGGCCGCCAAGCGCATTGCGCTTTCGATCGCCAATTCGCCGCTGGTCAAGACCGCCGTTGCCGGCGAAGACGCCAACTGGGGCCGCGTGGTCATGGCCGTCGGCAAGGCGGGCGAATTGGCCGAACGCGACCGGCTGGCGATCTGGTTCGGCGATGTGCGCGTGGCGGTCGAGGGCGAGCGTGATCCGACCTATTCGGAAGCTGCGGCCACCGCCGTGATGAAGGCCGAGGACATCCCGATCCGCGTCGAGATCGGCCTCGGTTCCGGTCGCGCCACCGTCTATACCTGCGACCTGACCAAGGAATATGTCGAGATCAACGGCGATTATCGGAGCTGAGGCACCGATTGCAGGATGGTGAGCGGCCTGGCGTGCCAGGCCGTACAGAGGTAGCAAGATGACATCGAGTGATATTCGGCCCGTGGCGGGCAAGGCACAGGCCGAAGCTGGGGAAGTGGCAATGGTGGATCTTCCGAACGTGCGCCGTCTCGAGGCCGTGGGTTTCCGCGCCTGGCCGGCAGCGTCCGTGCAATATGATGGCAGCTGGCTGATCCGGCTCAACGCAGGCCATGATTCCAAGCGGCTGAATTCCGTCAATCCGCTTGATCCGTCCGACTATCGCGACATCCCGGTCCGTCTCGAAAAGGCCGCCCGGCGCTTTGCCGATTACGGCCGGCCGTTGACCGTGCGCCAGACGCCACTGACACCGCCGCAGCTTGTCGCCCATATGGACGCCGAGGGCTGGACCGCGTTCAGCCGCAGCCTGGTGATGACGGTCGATCTCGTCGAGCGCGAGTTTGGCGACGGCATCGATCACCTGCCGATCAAGGATGTCGGGCGCTTCGTCGACGCCTGCATCGGGATTGCGAAGGGCGATCCGAAGCGCAAGGCGGCGCTGGCGGAAATCATCAATGCGATCAAGCCGGAGAGCGGCCTCTTCCTGTTCGAGGATGCCGAAACGGGACCGACGGCCGTGGCGCTGGTCGTCCAGGACAACGACCTTGCCGGCATCATGCAGTTTGCCGTCGACGAGCGCGTCCGTGGCCAGGGCGTCGGCAAGGCAATGCTCGACGTCTGCCTGCGCTGGGCGCGCCTTCGCGGCGCCAAGAAGGCCTGGCTGCAGGTGGAGGCGGACAACAGCGCGGCCATGGCGCTTTATCGCGGCGCCGGTTTCTCCGAAGTCTACAGCTACATCTACAGAACGCCGGGAGCTTGAGGCCATGGACGCCAACGGAAAGAAGATCGTGCTTGTCGCGGCCTGCGCGCTGGTCGATTCCGATGGCCGCATCCTGCTTGCGCAGCGGCCGGAAGGAAAATCGCTTGCCGGCCTATGGGAGTTTCCGGGCGGTAAGGTCGAGGCGGGCGAGACGCCGGAGGAAACCCTGATCCGCGAGCTCGAGGAAGAGCTCGGCATCCGCACCAAGGTCGCGTGCCTCGCGCCGCTCACCTTCGCCAGCCACACCTATGACGACTTCCATCTCCTGATGCCGCTCTATGTCTGCCGCCGCTACGAAGGGGTTGCGACCGGGCGGGAAGGCCAGGCGATCAAGTGGGTCCGGCCAAAGGCCCTGCGCGATTATCCGATGCCGCCGGCCGACGAACCGCTCATCCCGTTTCTTATGGATTTGCTCTGAACCTACCCGAAATCTGATTGATTATTAATCGATCGTTTATCTCCCTGGCGCAAAGATAGCTCCAATTCAGTTTCGGTACGTATCGTTGGCAACGGCGTATCGATTTCAGGCAGTGCGGTAGAACCAAGCTTGGGAAGGGCGCTTGCGTTCGCCGTATTTTGCGCGTTTGTGAGGCTGGGATGGTGGACGACGATTTCTGGAACACGGTTCAGGAAAAGGATCTGATGAACAATCAGTCCCGCCGGACAGGTGTGCTCAATCTGTCGCTGTTGTTCGGAACAGCGGTGATCGCACTGACGCTGATCCTGACGCCCATGCTGTCGTCAAAGACAGACAAGCGCATCATGGCCAATACGCCTGTCGATTACGACAACATTTCCACCGGCTCCATCCCTTCGAACGGGACCACCAAGCGCTACACGGTTCGGCGCAGCGTCCTTCAGGAAATGCCCGGAGCGGTTTGCATTATCGATGCCGACGGCCGCAAGAGCGGCTGCTGAAACGAACGCCATCCGCCCGTTGGTGCTGGCTTGCGTTTCGGATTGAACAGAAATCAGGCTGGGGACGAATGGAAACGCTTAGACGCTTGTTTCGCGGCAAGGATGGAGGCATCGCCATCGAGTATGCGCTGATTGCCGCCCTCGTCTCCCTCAGCCTGATCTTCGGGGCCAACCAGATCGGCAGTGCGTTGACCTACGTCTACGACTCGCTCGCCGCAGCGTTCCCAAGCGCATAAACATTAAAACCGGATCTGGGGGTGGATGCCGCCCTAAAGCGGCTGCTCTTTCGTACCGAGAGCGGTTGAAAGCCGCTGTTTTGCCGAACCCGGCTTCAACGGCTTCTGCTGGCTCTCGTGCGGTGCCCAACCGGACAGGTAGATGATCGAGAAGGTTGCGCGAATGCGACCGTCCGGATCGGAGAAGCGCTCCGCATAGATTTCCGCAGCTCTGAGGAAAAAGCGCCTGGAAACGGGCGTGCGGCTGCGCGCCGAAAGCGGGCTGGTCATGCCCATGGCGCGCAGGTCGCGGATCAGCGCAAACAGCGAATCGTAGCGGACCGTGTAGTTTTCCGTGTCGGTGACCGGCAGGGCGAAACCGGCGCGCTGCAGGAGCGCGCCGACGTCACGGACATCGGCGAAGGGAATGACGCGCGGGCTGGCGCCGCCCGTCAGCTCGGCTTCCGCAGCCAGCAGTGCTTCGCGCAGTTCCTGCAACGTGCCGCTGCCGGGGATGGCGGCGAGGAACAGCCCGTCGGGCTTCAGCGCCCGCCGCACCTGGATGAAGGCGCCCGGCGTATCATTGGTCAGATGCAGGGACAGCGGCGAGACGATCAGGTTGACGCTTTCCGGTTCGGCCGGAACTTCTTCGAGCGAGGCGATCGTCACCGGCGCCTCGGTCGAGCCGAAGCGGGCGTCGGTCTCGACGCGCTCGATGGCGTCGATCTTGCCGGTCGCCATCAGTTGGCGGGCCGTTTCACCGGTGTAGCCGTGCAGTTCGAGTGCGCGGTCGAAGTGGCGCTCGACCACGCCGACACGCTCGGCGAGCTCCTCGGCCACGATGTCGAGAAGGAATCCGGCCTTCGGATCGGCGTTTCTGAGCGCCCTTGCCCGGTGCGCCTCGACGAGGCTCTGGTCAAAGATTTTTTCCACGATAGTCTCTCCGCGATGGGCAGCAAAGAGACCTTCGGAGGCACAAAGTCAACCGCATGGCATGGGAGAGGTTGCGTATTCCGCAGGCGTGGCGCGCGGGCATGCTGAGACGGTTCGGCCTGGGGCTCGTCGATCTCGTCTTTCCGCCCGTCTGTTGCGGCTGCGGTCGGCTGGTCGGCGACCATCGCGCGGTCTGCGCCTCCTGCTGGGCGACGCTGCCGCTGATCGAGCGGCCCTATTGCAATATTCTCGGTACCCCGTTTTCGGTCGACCATGGCGCCGGATCGGTGTCACCGGAGGCGATCGCCAACCCGCCTGCCTTCGATCGGCTGAGATCGGTGGCGATCCATGAAGGCGTCGCCCGAGATCTGGTCCACGGGCTGAAGTATCGCGACCGCACGGATCTCGCGCCGATGATGGCGGCATGGATGATCCGGGCGAGCGACGGTGCCGTCGCTTCCGCCGATGCGATCATTCCCGTGCCGCTGCATGCCTTCCGGCTGTGGAAGCGGCGGTTCAACCAGTCGGCGGAGCTGGCGCGGGCGATTGCGCAGCTCTCCGGCCGTCCCTATCAGCCCGATCTTTTGAAACGCATCCGGCGCACGAGCCCGCAGGTTCGCCTGGGGCTGCGCGCCCGCGAGGAGAACGTGCGCGGCGCCTTCGCCGTCTCGGAAAGCGGCAAGGCGGGTCTCAGCGGGAAAAGCGTGGTTCTCGTCGACGATGTATATACGACCGGCGCAACCGTTGCCGCGGCGACCCGTGCGCTGAAGCGGGCGGGCGTCGGGTCGGTCACGGTTTTGACCTTTGCAAGAGCCGTATCCGGTCTTATATGACAATCAGATGTCCGGCACGGGCGCCGGCAAAGGAGCGGTTCAGGATCATGGCTTCGGTGGTCATTTATACGCGTCAGTTCTGCGGCTATTGCTCGGCTGCAAAGAAACTCCTGGAAACCAAGGGCGTTTCCTTCCTCGAGCACGATGCCACCTATGATCCGAGTGTTCGGAAGGTGATGATCGACAAGTCGCACGGGGGGACGACGTTCCCGCAGATCTTCATCAACGACATTCACGTCGGTGGATGCGACGACCTGCACGCGCTGGAACGCGCCGGCAAACTCGACGCGATGCTGGCTGCCTGAGGCACCGCACCCTTGCAAGAGGCGACGTCCCGTTTGTCAGCGGTGAGCGCCGGGAGTTGGACGAGATGACTTTCAAGGCTGCAGCCCTTCAGATGTGTTCCGGCGTCGATCCCCGCAAGAATGCGGAGACGATGGTGCGGCTTGCGCGCGAAGCGGCAGCCCAGGGCGCGACCTATATCCAGACGCCGGAAATGACCGGAGCGCTCCAGCGGGACCGGGCTGCTTTGCGCGCGATCCTGAAGGACGAGGCCAACGATCTCATTGCCGCGGCGGCAGCTCAGCTGGCCCGCGAACTCGGCGTCTACCTCCATGTCGGCTCGACGCCGATCGCGCTTGCCGACGGCAAGATCGCCAATCGCGGCCTGCTGTTCGGCCCGAGCGGCCAGAAGATCTGCGACTACGACAAGATCCATATGTTCGACGTCGATCTCGACAACGGCGAGAGCTGGCGGGAAAGTGCGGCCTATCAGCCCGGCAGCATCGCGCGCCTGGCCGAACTCGACTTTGGCAAGCTTGGCTTTTCCATCTGCTACGACGTGCGCTTCCCGGAGCTTTTCCGGCAGCAGGCCGTTGCCGGCGCCGAGATCATGTCGGTGCCTGCCGCCTTCACGCGGCAGACCGGTGAGGCGCACTGGGAAATCCTGCTTCGCGCCCGAGCGATCGAAAACGGCCTTTTCGTCATTGCCGCCGCGCAAGGGGGCACGCATGAGGATGGGCGCGAGACCTTCGGCCATTCGATGATCATCGATCCCTGGGGGCGCGTGCTTGCATCGGCTGGCCCGACCGGCGAGGCCATTGTGCTTGCCGACATCGATGTCGCCGCCGTGCACGCGGCGCGCGCCAAGATACCGAACCTGAAGAACGCCCGCAGTTTCGTGCTCGATGAAGTGGCGCCGACCGGGAAGGGAGGCGTTGCCGCTTGATCCGCTACACCCTTTCCTGCGACAACGGCCACGATTTCGAGGGCTGGTTCTCGTCGAGCGACGATTTCGACCGCCAGGTCGAGCGCAAGCTGGTCTCCTGTCCGAGCTGCAATTCGACGTCGGTTGCCAAGCAACTGATGGCGCCTTCCGTCACGACTGCGCGCAAGAAGGAAGCGACGCGGGCGGTGATCATGGACCAGGCGCAGAAGGAAACGGTCGCCAAGATCCGCGAGCTGGTGAAGTCCGTACGCGAAAACGCCGAGGATGTCGGCGAGCGCTTTCCGGAAGAGGCCCGCAAGATCCATTACGGCGAAGCGGAAGAACGCGGCCTGATCGGCAAAGCAACGGCGGAAGAGGCCGTGGCGCTGCTCGAAGAGGGCATTGCCGTCGCGCCGCTCCCGATCCTGCCCGACGAAGTCAACTGACGCACGGGCGGGAAACACTCGCCCCTTTTCGCGTAAACGCGTCGGCGCCTCTTTAAATACAACGGCTTGCTTCCCATCTGGCGGTTTTGCAGTGGGAGTTTTTCAGCCTATGACGTTGTCCGATATCCGCATTTCCACCGATCGCCTCATCATCAGGGCCTTCGCACCCGATGATTTCGCGAGCTACTTTGGCTATCACCAGCTGCCTGAGGTCTATCGCTATCTCTACCAGGAACCGTTGGACGAAACGGCGGCGCGGACAAAATTCGCCAAGGCTACGGCGCCAAAGCTTGTTGACGATGGGGATGTCGCCGTGTTCGCCGTCGAGCGTCGGGACGATGGCGCCGTGATCGGAGAGGTGCTGCTGAAACTCGCCAGCGGCGCGGCGGAGCAGGCGGAGACCGGTTACATCTTCGATCCCGCCTTTGCCGGCAAGGGCTATGCCACCGAGGCAATGCGGGCCACGCTCGATCTCGGCTTCTCGACGCTGAATTTCCACCGGATCTTTGCCCGGCTCGATGCCCTCAACAAGGGATCGGTCGGTGTCGTCGAGCGTCTCGGCATGCGCCGCGAAGCGCATCTGATCGAGAACGACCGGTTCAACGATGTCTGGGGCGACGAATACGTCTATGCGCTCCTGAAGCGCGAATGGCAGGACCGTCGGCAGGCGGGTTGAGCCCCGCCGACATCGCTTATAGCGGCCGCTTGGCGATGATCATGTAGTTGACGTCCATATCCTTGGACAGGTTCCACTGGTTGGAGAGCGGATTGAAGAACACGCCGGTCCGCTCGGTCACTTCGAGGCCGTTCGCCACGAGCGGCTTTTCCAGCTCCTCCGGACGCACCAGCTTTTCATACTGGTGCGTGCCGCGCGGCAGCCAGCGCAGCACGTTCTCGGCGGCGAAGATGGCAAGCGCCGCCGCCTTCATCGTGCGGTTGATGGTGGCGACGAACATCAGGCCGCCGGGGCGCACCATATGGGCGCAGGTGGTCATGAAGAAATCGACATCGGCCACATGCTCGACGACTTCCATGTTGAGTACGATGTCGAAGCTCTCGCCGGCTTCGGCTAGCGCTTCGGCGGTCACGGCGCGATAGTCGACAGTTACCCCGCTTCCAGCCGCATGGGTCTTCGCGATCCCGATGTTCTTTTCGGAGGCGTCGGCGCCGAGCACGTCTGCGCCCATGCGTGCCATCGGCTCCGACAGGAGACCGCCGCCGCAGCCGATATCGAGGAGCCGCAGGCCCTTCAGCGGCTGCGGGCTCCTGGGATCGCGGCCGAAATGCTCAGCCACCTTGTCGCGGATATAGGCGAGGCGAACGGGATTGAACTTGTGCAGCGGCCGGAACTTGCCGGTCGGATCCCACCACTCCGCGGCCATGGCGGAAAAGCGGTCAACCTCGCTCTGGTCGATCGTCGTGCGTGCGGTCTCGCTCATGTCGCCGTCTCCTTGCATCGTCCCGACAGCGCCGCGCGTCTTTTACGACGCGCTACGGACGCTGCAACACTTCAAACTGCTGCATCATTTACCCCTAAACCGATCCCGATTTAGGGAGTTGTGCAGCAGTGAAGTCGGACGATCGGACAAGGAAGTCAAGAGGTGGCGCTGGGCCAGATCGGCGCACGCGCCTACGTGGCACCCGTCCCGCTATGCGCTCGCTTCCGGCTGGTAGTGCAGGATGACGACACCGGACGTCAGAGGGCGCGTGTGGGTCAGCTTGAGTTTCGTTCGCTTCAGTCCTGGTTTGAAGAGGGGCACACCCTCGCCGAGCAATACCGGATTGATGCCGAGGCGGTATTCGTCGACGAGGCCCTTCTCGACCAGTTCGCTGGCGAAATCGGCGCTGCCGAAAATGAAGATCGTGCCGCCTTCGAGCCTTTTCAATCGTTCGACTTCCTTGGCGGCGTCGCCGGTCACGAGCGTCGTCCGTGCCCAATCGGCGGAGGTCAGCGTGCGTGAGAAGACGAATTTCTCGACGCCGTTCATGAAGGTCGCGATGTCACCTTCGGCCGACGGCCAGTAGGCCGCCATCATCTCATAGGTCACGCGGCCGAAAAGCAAGGTGCCCGTTCCGAGCTGTGTTTCGCCGATATAGGCGGCGAGCTCGTCCTCGAAGACGAACCAGCCGATGTCGTGTCCCGGCGCTTCGAAGAAGCCGTCAACGCTGACCATGTCCCACATGATGACCTTGCGCATTTCTCTCTCCCGTTACGGCACGCTCTCTCACGGGGAGAGTGGCAAATCTGATGTAATTTTGCAAGCGGTTTTATATTTGCATCGGATGGATTCACGCCGGCACGCGTGCTAGTTTTCGGAGAAGGGAAGGAGAGCAATCCAGATGAGGCTGAACAGGATCGACTGGGCGATCGACGTCATCGCGCCCCGCCCGTCCGATCATCTGCTCGAAGTCGGCTGCGGACACGGCGTTGCCGTGACGAAGGTTTGCGAGCGGCTTGTCGATGGGGAGATTGTCGCGATCGACCGATCGGCCACGATGGTGGCAGCCGCAGCACGCCGAAATGCCGAATATGTTGCCGCCGGGCGAGCCGCTTTGCGGGTCGCGGAGCTTCGCTCGCTCGATCTCGGTGGCCGTCGCTTCGATAAGGCGTTCGCCATGCGCGTCGGTGTGTTCACGCGGGGCGATCCCATCCGCGAGTTTGCGGCGCTGGTGCGGCTGCTGAAACCGGAGGGCCGCCTTTTTCTTTTCCATGACGAGCCGTCCACGGGGGCGGACGACGTTGGCGCGCGGCTTGAGGCGGCGGCCCTACGCCACAGCTGGCAGGTCGAGGTCCGGTTGGCGAAGAGCTTCGACAGCGGCGAGGTCGCCTGCCTGATTGCGCGGCCGCCTGCCTGATGGTGTTGCGACTGATGACGCCCGCTTTTTGCGGGCGCCACGCTTGCGATGATTGGGGTTATGTCAGCCGACGTCGCCTGCAGCCGCCGAGGCGAAGAAGTCCTCGGGATCCTCGACTTCGACGAGACGGCGCTTCTCGATCAGCCAGAAGCGGTCGCCGACATTGCGCACGAAGCTGCGGTCGTGGGAGACGAGAAGGCAGCTCGTCTCGTTTCTCAGCAGCTCCGCCTCAAGCGCTTCCTGGCCCTCGATGTCCAGATGGTTGGTCGGTTCGTCGAGCAGGTAGAAATTGGGCTCCTTCAAGCGCAACACCAGCATCGCAAGACGCGCCTTCTGGCCACCCGAGAGCCGGCCGATCGCCTTTTCCTGCATGTCGATGCCGACGCCGACACCGACGAGCAGGCTACGGGCGCGCTGATCGCCGAGCGAGAAGCGGCGGGAGAGTGCTGCAAGCGGCGTCTCGTCGTCCGACAGGCCGGCAAGTGCCTGGTCGCTGTAGCCGAGCACGAGCGAGGGCGTTGCCTTCAGCGTTTCCGGCGCGCGGGAGGGTTCCTCGATCGCGGTGCGGATGAGATTGACGAGCCGGGTCTTGCCGGCGCCGTTTTCGCCGAGCAGCACGATGCGGTCGCCCTGGCAGATCCAGCGCTTGCCGGTGCGGAAAAGCGGGGTGCCGTCGGGCGTTTCGACCTGAACGTCGTCGAGCGTCACCAGGATCTTGGCGTGGGTGCCGCGGTTCGCGAGCCGGATCGCACCGGCTGAGCGCTCCTGATGCGCCGGCTTTGCCGCATCCTCCAGCCGCTCCGCCCGCTGTTTCAACTGCTTCGTCTTCACCGTGAGCAGGTCGCTGCCGGAGTTGATGCCGATATTGTTGAGCTTGGCGGCCTGGCGGCGAAGCTGCTGTGCCACCTTCATGTCGCGCTGGTAACGCCGCTCCTCCGAGGCGTCCACCTCATCGAGAGCGGAGCGCGCCCGTGAATAGGGGAGCGCGAAGACTGGCGATTGCTCCGGCCTCAGGAACAGCGTGCGGTTGGTGGTTGCGTCGAGGAAGGCGCGGTCGTGGCTGGCAACCAGCACCGGCACATCGCGTGGCAATGCATTCAGCCAGGCCTCCAGCCGCCCGATCTTGGCGAGATCGAGATGGTTGGTCGGCTCGTCCAGCAGCAGGGCGTCGGGCTCGCTGACCCAGACACGGGCAAGCAGCATCAGCCGCTGCCAGCCGCCACTCAACTGCGAGACGGCACGCGCCCGCAGAACCTCCGGCACATCGAGGGAATCGAGCACGATATCGACGCGCCAGCTTTCGTTCTCCGCCTGGTCTGCCGGGAGCGCCGAAAGAACCGCGTCGTGGAAGGAGAGAGGCAAAAGGGACGCAGGCACGTTCTGCTCGACGTGGCCAACCGTCAGGCCTCGCGAGCGGGTGATTTCGCCCGCCGTCGGGTCGAACGTCCCGGCGATCGATCTCAGCAGGGTCGACTTGCCGCGCCCGTTGGCGGCGACGATGCCGATACGGTCGCCGGATGCGACGGAGAGGTTGAGGTTGGAGAAAAGCGGTGCGCTCAGGCTGACGCCGAGGTTGCGGATATTGATCAAGGCCATGGTCGTTCTCTGGACTGCGCGAGCGACGATGAGGCATCCGGGGCGGCACGCTTAGCCGCGGTTGGCGGATGGTTTAACCCGCGACAGCGAGGGGCTGTGCTCGGGCCATGTCGGCTCGGTATGGGAAGACGATGCAGGCGTTCAAACCGGTACGGTTGCGCACTGCATCACTCTGGGCAGACCAGGGATAGGTTCGCGATGTTGCGAAGTATGTCCGGTCAGCCCTGCAAACGCATCTGCAGGGCTTGGACGGGGCCACGCTGGCGGTGGTGCCGGAAAAATGTCATCACGTGCAGCCCCCCTTCCTCGAATTCAAGTTGCGCGGTGTGAATACCATCGTCGCGTGCAACTTTCAATGCCCCCGGCATCGAAGGCTCACATCTGCAGGCCGAGGAACTTGAATGGTTCGGCCGGCTTGAAATCGCCGGTTGCGTCGCCCGAATAGGTGTGATCCTGGTTTTCGCCGAGATCGAGTTTCATCACCTTGCCGGTTTCCTTGGCAAAGTCGATCTTCTTCAGGTCGACCCAGAAAGTGTTTGGTGTCAGCGCGGATTCGAAGAAGTAGAGCTTGCGCTTGTGATCAACGACGGTGCGCCAGCGGGTCGAGGAAATGTTCGGTTCTTCCGGGGTGTTGAGCCCATAGGGGACCGAGACATTGCGAATGACGCTAAAGACGCTCGCCAGCGCCCGGTCGGGGTTCTCGTCCTTCGGGATGGCATTGACGTAGAAGGAGGCGCGGGCGAACCGGTCGGATGCTCGATTGGTGCCGGGCAGCATCACCGTTCCGCCGATCTGCTTCCAGTAGCTGTTCAATGCCAGTTGCTGGTCGAAGACAGGCGAGTTGGTCATGACCTGGTATTTGCGGTCGTGGTGGATCACCTGCTTGCCGCCGATATATTCGACGATGGCGCTATCGCCCGTCTTGTCGGAGATGGAAAGGTGCAGCGTCGTCAGGCGGTTCTCGCCCGGAACATTGTCCGTAACGATGGTGAAGGGCTCTTTCTCGAGCGCTGCCACTGCCTCTTCGACAGTTGCGAAGCTGTCGAGCACATATTGCGCCCAGGCGGCAATCGTCAGGCCGGGCTTCGATTTGTCATCAAACTTTGGATACTCGGATTCTACCAGCCAGAGCAGATTTGCATTCAGCCCTACCTCGTTGACGCCGTCGGTGGTGGAGACGTCATAGCCGGTGGCAACGACGCTGCCATACTTCGCCGTCCATTTGAACGAATTGGGGCCGGCCTGGCCATCGCGTTCGGTGCCGCGCGGCAGCACCCAGAGATTGGTGGCGACATCCCTTTTCCAGTCCATGGAACGCGCTGTGATGACATTGTCATCAGGGCCGAGATAGACGAGGCGCGTGCAGGCTTCGGCGCTGGTCTGGGCAAGGACGAGAAGGCTGGCGAGTGCCGCTGAAACAATCGAGCGGGCGGACTTTCCGATAAACGTCACGTCATTCTCCCTTTCAGGTCGCGTGCGGATCAGGCCTCTCTAGAACAGCATCGAGAATCCGATGACCGGGCCATGCTGGTTTACGTCCCAACGAAACTTGTTGGTTCCAGTGAAATCGTCGCTTTCGTAGTCCTGATAGAGCAGGCGGTAGCCGGCGCGAAGGATCGTCGGTTGACCGAACATTTCGGTGCGGTAGCCGAGGTAGGCCTGGGCGTTGACGCTGAGCTTGGAGCCGACATCGAAGCCGCCGACATCGGCCTCGGCGACGAGGTTCCAGCGTTCGCTGAGGTCGGCGTTGAGCCGCAGGCCGACAAAAGGGTCGGTCCAGTCGGCGCTCTTGCTCGCACTCGCGCCGGCCACGGACACGTCCGCTTCGAGCTTCGTCCAGCGAAGGCCGATCGTCGGCTCGATCGAGAGCGTCCGGGGCTTGCCAAAGGCCGTGTTGCCACCGAGTTCCTGCTCGTAGATCTGATAAAACGCGCCGACCGCCAGTGTCGTCATCTTGATATCGAGGCCGATCTCATGGGAGAGCAGCTCTTCGTCCTGGCTGGTGCGCACATATTGGCCGTCGAAATAGACGCCCCATTGGCCGTTGGTCAGCTCGATGTTGCCCATCAGCGCCAGGTCGAGATGGTCGAGCGTGTCCTTGAACGGCACATCGACATCGGTGTCGAAACCGGCGAGCGATGCGTCGCCCTTCAGGCTGGCGGCCCAGATATAGGGGCTGACGATCACCGTCCAGTCGCTCTCAGGCGCCATACGCTCGGCGTCGAAATCGGCAGCGCGCGCCGGTGCGGAGGCGAGCAGCGCCAGCGCAAATGTGCCGGCAAGGTGGGCTGCGGCGCGCCCGGTTGCGGCTATGCGACGTGTCTGCATGTCTGCCCCCTTGATCCCTCGCTGGCAGCCTAGCCGCCATGGCTGCAATTGCAAGTGGCGCATGCTTGTCCCGGTATAGGTTTCCGGCGGGGGTTCCCGCGCCTTATTCCTGCCCTCTTGCCATTGCGTGCGGCCCCCTGATCCGCTAAGAGACGCCGCGACTTTCCGCTCCCCGAAGCGGTGACTGCCGATGTCCGAGAAGTCTCCCAAGCTTTTTGACCGTCGGGCGCCGGCGGGGACTTTCCTGTCACGCGCGCCTCACGCGCGCAAATTGGGTACCGGTAGAGGCACATGGCACGCATCGTGATGAAATTCGGCGGAACGTCCGTCGCTGATTTGGACCGCATTCACAATGTTGCCCGCCATGTGAAACGCGAAGTCGATGCCGGCCACGAAGTTGCCGTCGTCGTTTCCGCCATGTCCGGCAAGACCAACGAGCTGGTCGGCTGGGTGCAGAACATGCCGAAGGCAACCGGCGCCAACTCGCCCTTCTACGATGCGCGCGAGTATGACGCGATCGTCGCGTCCGGCGAACAGGTGACTTCCGGCCTGCTGGCGATCGCGCTGCAGTCGATGGGCATCAACGCCCGTTCCTGGCAGGGCTGGCAGATCCCGATCCGCACCGACAACGCCCATGGCGCCGCCCGCATTCTCGACATCGACGGTGCCGAGCTCGTCCGCCGCATGGGCGAGGGCCAGGTTGCCGTCATCGCCGGCTTCCAGGGGCTTGGACCAGACAACCGCGTCGCCACACTTGGCCGCGGCGGCTCCGACACCTCGGCCGTTGCGATCGCCGCAGGGGTCAAGGCCGACCGTTGCGACATCTACACCGACGTTGATGGCGTCTACACGACCGACCCGCGCATCGAGCCGAAGGCGCGGCGGCTGAAGAAAATCGCGTTCGAGGAAATGCTGGAAATGGCATCGCTCGGCGCCAAGGTGCTGCAGGTGCGCTCGGTCGAGCTCGCCATGGTGCACAAGGTCCGCACCTTCGTGCGTTCGTCTTTCGAAGATCCCGATGCGCCGGGCATGGGTGACCTTCTCAATCCGCCCGGTACGCTGATTTGTGATGAGGATGAGATCGTGGAACAGGAAGTCGTAACCGGCATTGCCTATGCCAAGGATGAAGCCCAGATTTCGCTGCGCCGTCTCGCAGACCGGCCGGGCGTCTCCGCCGCGATCTTCGGCCCGCTGGCTGAAGCCCATATCAACGTCGACATGATCGTCCAGAACATTTCCGAGGACGGTTCGAAGACCGACATGACCTTCACGGTTCCCTCCGGCGACGTCGACAAGGCGCTGAAGGTGCTCGGCGACAACAAGGACAAGATCGGCTACGACGTCGTCCAGTCCGAAGCGGGCCTCGTCAAGGTATCGGTCATCGGCATCGGCATGCGCAGCCACGCCGGTGTTGCGGCTTCGGCCTTCCGCGCACTTGCCGACAAGGGCATCAACATCAAGGCCATCACCACGTCGGAGATCAAGATTTCGATCCTGATCGATGGACCCTATGCGGAATTGGCGGTTCGCACTTTGCATTCCGCTTACGGTCTCGATAAGAGTTAATCGACAGACGACCGATTTGGGATTCGCGGCGGTTTGGCCGCGTATCCCCTTTGCTGCCGTCCCCTCTATTTCGGGAGACCCCACGCGATGAGAGACCTTTCCGCAGGTCCGCGCGTTCTCCTCAAGCGGTTGCGCGAGTTGATGGCGGAACCGCTGGAGCCGCAGGAGCGCCTTGACCGTATCGTGCGCCAGATCGCGCAGAATATGGTCGCGGAAGTGTGTTCGGTCTATGTGCTGCGCTCCGACGGCGTGCTCGAACTCTATGCGACCGAAGGTCTGAACAAGGCCGCCGTTCACCTGGCGCAATTGAAGATGGGGCAGGGCCTCGTCGGCACCATCGCCGCCTCGGCGCGGCCGCTCAATCTCTCCGACGCCCAGTCGCACCCGGCCTTTACCTACCTGCCGGAAACCGGCGAAGAGATCTACCATTCCTTCCTCGGCGTGCCGATCCTGCGCACCGGGCGCGCGCTCGGCGTTCTCGTCGTCCAGAACAAGGCGATGCGCAACTATCGCGAGGACGAGGTCGAGGCGCTTGAGACGACCGCCATGGTTCTCGCCGAAATGGTGGCGACCGGCGAGCTGAAGAAGATCACCAAGCCCGGTCTCGAACTCGACCTGTCGCGTCCCGTCTCGATCGACGGCAACAGCTACGGCGAAGGCATCGGTCTCGGCTATGTTGTCCTGCACGAACCGAGGATCGTCGTCACCAATCTCCTCAACGAGGATACCGACCAGGAGCTGCAGCGGCTTGCCGAAGCGCTCGGCTCGCTGCGCATTTCGATCGACGACATGCTGTCGCGCCGCGAGGTGTCGATGGAAGGCGAGCACCGGGCGGTGCTCGAGACCTACCGCATGTTCGCGCATGACCGCGGCTGGGTGCGCAAGCTCGAAGAGGCGATCCGCAACGGCCTGACGGCGGAAGCCGCCGTCGAGCGCGTGCAGAGCGAGACCAAGGCGCGCATGATCCGCCTGACGGATCCGTACTTGCGCGAGCGCATGCATGATTTCGACGATCTCGCCAACCGCTTGCTGCGCCAGCTCTCGGGCTACGGCGCCAAGCTTTCGGCCAGCGACTTCCCGAACGATGCGGTGATCGTCGCGCGCGCCATGGGTGCTGCCGAACTGCTCGACTATCCGCGAGAAAACGTGCGCGGCCTGGTGCTCGAAGAAGGTGCCGTCACCAGCCATGTGGTGATCGTTGCCCGCGCCATGGGTATTCCTGTCATCGGCCAGGCGACCGGTGCCGTGGCGCTTGCGGAAAACCGCGACGCAATCATCATCGATGGCGACGATGCCAAGGTGCATCTGCGACCGCTCGCCGACCTGCAGCGCGCCTATGAGGAAAAGGTTCGCTTCCGGGCGCGGCGTCAGGCGCAGTTCCGGGCGCTGAAGGATGTCGATCCGCTGACCCGGGACGGCACGCGCATCACGCTGCAGATGAACGCCGGCCTGCTCGTCGACCTGCCGCACCTGAACGAGGCGGGTGCCGAAGGCATAGGTCTCTTCCGCACCGAGCTCCAGTTCATGATCGCCTCGACCATGCCGAAGGCGGAGGAACAGGAAGCCTTCTATCGTAACGTTCTGAAGCAGACGGGCGGCAAGCCCGTGACCTTCCGCACGCTCGATATCGGTGGCGACAAGGTGGTTCCCTATTTCCGCGCGGCGGAAGAGGAAAACCCGGCGCTCGGCTGGCGCGCCATCCGGCTTTCGCTCGACCGGCCGGGTCTACTGCGTACGCAGCTGCGCGCCATGCTGCGCGCTGCGGCCGGTGCCGAGCTCAAGCTGATGCTGCCGATGGTCACCGAGGTTTCCGAACTCAGGATCGCGCGCGACCTCCTGCAGAAGGAAATCGAACGGCAGTCGAAGCTCGGCGAACAGTTGCCGCGCAAGCTGCAGTTCGGCGCCATGCTGGAGGTGCCGGCGCTGCTCTGGCAGCTCGACGAGCTGATGACCGAGGTGGACTTCGTATCCGTCGGCTCCAACGACCTCTTCCAGTTCGCCATGGCGGTCGATCGCGGCAATGCCCGTGTCTCCGACCGGTTCGACGTGCTCGGACGCCCGTTCCTCAGGATCCTGCGCGACATCGTGCGCGCCGGCGACCGGCACGACACGCCGGTAACGCTCTGTGGCGAGATGGCGAGCAAGCCGCTCTCGGCCATGGCGCTGCTGGGGCTTGGGTTCCGTTCGGTGTCGATGTCGCCGACGGCCGTCGGACCGATCAAGGCGATGCTTCTGGCGCTTGACGCCTCCAAGCTCGGCGCACAGCTCAACGCTGCACTGGACGATACGCGCGATCAGACGCCCGTTCGCCAGATGCTGGTGGATTTCGCCGCGGAAAACGGCATTCCGGTTTAGATTGAAGTGACGCGTCGCAACCCTCGTCCGGAGCTGATCCGGCCGGGGCAAGACGCATTGGAGTGAGACTTGGCAAAGCTTCCCGTTGAAAAGATGCGCGAACTGGAACGGCGGTTCGGTGAAATCGAGGCGCGCATGTCCGCCGGCCCGGCCGCGGACGTCTACGTCAAGCTCGCCTCGGAATATTCCGAACTGCAGCCGGTGGTGACGAAGATCCGCGCCTATGAAAAGGCGACGGCGGAGCTTGCCGACATCACCGCCATGCTCGCCGACAAATCGACCGACCGCGAGATGCGTGATCTCGCCGAAATGGAAAAGCCCGAGGTCCAAGCGGCGATCGAGGGGTTGGAGCAGGAAATCCAGCTCCTGCTCCTTCCGAAGGACGCGGCCGACGAAAAGAGCGCGATCCTTGAAATCCGCGCCGGAACCGGCGGTTCCGAGGCGGCGCTGTTTGCCGGCGACCTGTTCCGGATGTACGAGCGCTATGCGGCTGGCAAGGGGTGGAAGGTCGAAGTGCTGTCGTCGAGCGAAGGCGAAGCCGGCGGTTT
Source organism: Ensifer sp. ZNC0028 (assembly GCF_000799055.1). Taxonomy (NCBI): domain Bacteria; kingdom Pseudomonadati; phylum Pseudomonadota; class Alphaproteobacteria; order Hyphomicrobiales; family Rhizobiaceae; genus Ensifer; species Ensifer sp. ZNC0028. The sequence goes on along the minus strand of NZ_JTLA01000110.1, from coordinate 2,378 downwards.
CAAGGAAATCATCGCTACCGTTTCCGGGCGCGGCGTGTTCGCGCGGCTGAAGTTCGAATCCGGTGTTCATCGGGTGCAGCGCGTGCCGGAAACCGAGGCGAGCGGCCGCATTCATACCTCGGCCGCGACGGTTGCGGTGCTGCCGGAGGCCGAGGACATCGACATCGAGATCCGGCCCGAGGACATCCGCATCGACACGATGCGCTCGTCGGGCGCCGGTGGCCAGCACGTCAACACGACGGACTCGGCCGTGCGCATCACCCATCTTCCGACCGGACTTGTCGTCACCAGCTCGGAAAAGTCGCAGCACCAGAACCGTGCGAAGGCGATGCAGGTGCTGCGCTCGCGCCTCTACGACATGGAGCGCCAGCGCGCCGACAGCGAACGCTCGGCCGACCGTAAGAGCCAGGTGGGATCGGGCGACCGCTCTGAACGCATCCGTACCTACAATTTCCCTCAGGGACGGCTGACCGACCACCGCATCAACCTGACGCTCTACAAGCTTGACCGGATGATGATGGGCGAAATCGACGAAGTCGTCGACGCGCTGCTTGCCGACTATCAGGCAAGCCAGCTGGCGCAGCTCGGCGAGCAGCGAGGCTGAGCGATGGCCGAGACGCTCGCGAGCCTGGTTGCCGAAAGTCGCGATCGCCTGCAGGCGGGCGGCATCGAACACGCGGCGCTCGACGTCCGGCATCTGATCTCGGGCCTGCTCGACCTGTCGCTGAGCGCGGTCGTGTCGCGGGGCAGGGACCCGGTTTCGGATGAGGATGCCCAGCGGATCCGGGCAGCGGTTACCCGCCGGCTGGCGCGCGAGCCGGTCTATCGCATCCTCGGTGAGCGCGAGTTCTTCGGCCTTCCGCTGAAGCTGTCGAAGGAAACGCTGGAGCCGCGCCCGGACACCGAAACCCTGGTCGATCGCATGATCCCTTATTTGCGCGCGGTGGTCGCGCGAAAGGGAGGGTGCGAGATCATCGATCTCGGGACCGGCACGGGCGCGATTTGTCTCGCGCTTCTGGCTGAGGTTCTTGAAGCCAGGGGCACGGCGACCGATATATCCGGAGACGCGCTGGTTACGGCGACGGCAAATGCCGCCGCTCTCGGACTTGCGGATCGATTTCGGCCCCTGCTCAGCAACTGGTACGAAAAGGTGGATGGTCGATACGACGTCATCGTCTCAAATCCGCCGTATATCCGGTCCAGTGTGGTCGAAGAGCTTGAGCCGGAGGTGAGACTTCACGACCCGGCCGCAGCGCTTGATGGCGGAGAAGATGGGCTAGATGCCTATCGCGCCATCGCTTCTCAAGCTGTTCATCATCTTGAGACAAACGGCGTGATAGGCTTGGAAATCGGTTTCGACCAGAAAGAGGCGGTAACGGCGTTGTTTTACGCCGAAAAATTCCGTCTGCGTGAAGAGGCGAAGGATCTCGGCGGCAACGACCGCGTCCTGATCTTCGAACGCGACACAAACCGTTGAAAAAATGCTGCACTGGCGCATCTTCTTTCTTGCAGAGGCAAAGAAAGGGCTTGGAATCCCAGAGGAAGCGGGCTAGTTTGCCCGCGCACTGGGCAGAAGGTCATGGACCTAAGATTCGTTCCGGTATGACCTGGCCACGGGGATTGCTCTCAAGAAAGAGTTGCTAGGGTTCAACAGTGCCTTGTGCGGGTACCTGTTAATTTGACGTCAGTCGGCGCCGAAGCCGCCATTGTGCGAGCACAACGGCGCGTGTTCTGTCGGGCGTGAACGGATCCGGCCGGAAGACGAAACCACATGATCATCATTATCAAGAGAATTCGGGTGAATGTACTATGAGGCCAGGACAGCAAAACAAGCGCGGCCGCGGGCGGAATAACAACAACAATAACAACAACAATGGTAATAACAACAATCACAACCGCAAGGGCTCGAACCCGCTGACGCGGACCTACGACAGCTCCGGTCCGGATGTGAAGATTCGCGGTACGGCCCAGCACATCGCCGAGAAGTATTCTGCACTTGCGCGCGACGCCCAGAGCTCCGGCGACCGGGTCATGGCGGAAAACTACCTGCAGCACGCCGAGCATTACAACCGCATCATCGCTGCCGCACAGGCGCAGATGCAGGACCGTTTCCAGCGTGACGACCGTCAGGACTTCCGCGGCCACGATGCCGCCGACCAGGACCAGGACGATCTGGATCAGGGCTATGTAGACGACATGCCGGCTCCGGTTGCCGCAGCCGCAGCGCCGGTTTCCGAGCCGCAGCCTGTCATCGACGGTACCGGCCCGCAGCCGGTGATCGAAGGCACGCCGGCCGAAGTCGCGATGGAAGAAGAGGCACCGGCCGCTTCCGGCCGCGCCGCTTCGCGCCGCCGCAACACGCCGCGTCCGCGCCGTCC